>DAOUUR010000357.1 GCA_030668045.1 bacterium | reverse complement strand
TCTACAATTTCGCGATACTGGGCAATCAATTGATCGGCGTTCTCCACCGAAGTTGATTCCACCAGAATATTGAAAGCCGCAGTCTGGCGATTCGGGGCAACCAGTACCCAGCCAGAATCTTCGAATATCCGGACGCCATCAATAAGTTGGCGTTCTTTGCTCTCTGAGCCGGTGATCAATTTTCTCATCACCGTCCCTTTTCTCGACCAGGGGCACGGCACAGAAACACTCCTGCGGTGCAGGTGTGCGAACTTCTGCCGAGCGGTACCAAATTGAGTCCGGGTCCGGGCCATCATCTCAAGTATTCTTACCGCTGAGAGCATAGCATCGGCACCAACCTGGAACCTTGGCTGCAGGAATCCGCCTCGGGTGCCACCGACAAAATCAACTTCGCCACCACGATAAACCTGCATCATGGCCAGGTGATCGTTGGCCACGCGGACAACTTCGACTCCGTGTTCCTTTGCCAATTCTTCGATACCCATCGATGAATCCACCGGAACTGCGATTTTCTTGGCCTTGTGCGTTTGCAGGAAGAGGTCGGTTACTATCAGAAGAAGAAGCTGATTGTCCACCGGCTGGCCCTGCTCATCGATGACCATCAGTTTCTCAGCAGCGGGATTTAGAAGGAAGCCGATGTCGGCATTCAGTGATTTCACGATCGACGACAACTGAACCATCGCCTGACCATGCTCCTCCGGCGATGCGGAGAACTTGCGCGGGTTGAGATTGGCGTTCAACTCGGTAGCTGAAATCCCCAGTTCAAAAAACAACGTCGGGAATATCTGGCTCGAAGCGCCGTTGGAGTGATCAACAATTACTTTGAAACCAGCCTCCTTGATAATGTCGCTGTCAATTTCGCCAAGAAAACCTCGACGGTAGTCTTCCAGCACTCTTTGCGGGTAATCAAGATGACCAATCGAATCCAGCGAGGCTCGTTCAAAATCTTCACCGAAATACATCCGCTCGACCTTCTTAGCTTTGGCCGTCGGAAGATCAAGGCCGTTGCGGTCGAAAAAGATGCAATCAATCAAGCGGTAGTCCAACGGATTATGACGTACATAGATACCGGCGGCATAATCGCCCTGGGTCATACCAAATCGTACGACCGGTACCGGCAGCGTCTCAATGTCGGCCACATTGGCACCTGCTCCAAGCAGACCGGAGATCAGACCGCGCTTGAGCAGGCGGGATGTATCGGAGGCATCGCGGCTGATCAGCACAGCTTCACCCATTCCGACAAAGGCACCAAAAGCTCCCCCCAGTTTGACCGACATCTCAGGTGTAAGTTCGGTAAGTCCCAAACCGGTTATTTTTGAATCAGAAAATAGCTCACGATTCCACTTTTCACCCCAGACAACTGAAGAGGAAACAATAGCGCCGGAATCGACAATCTTGCCCGGCCAAATCTTGCAATTGGCCTTGACCGTTGCCGATTCCCCAATCACGCAGTCATCGGCGACAATAACGTTATCAAGAAGTTGAACGTTATGTCCCAACTGGGAACGATCACAAACAATTGAACGGTGCATTACTGTCTCATCACCAATCTGATTGTCCGACCAGATGATCGAGCCTTTGATCTTGCATCCGCGACCAATTCGGGAACGATGACCGATCACACAGTTATGGAGTTGGGCACCGCTCTGTATCGTAACATCATTGCCAACTATCACCTTGCCGGTCAGTTTCACGTCGTCATCTATGTGAAGGTTTCTACCCTTGCAGACAGTATGGCCATCACTCTCGGAACACTCTGCGTTCAGGTCGATATGCAAACGTCCCTCGATGTAGTCGATATGCGCGTTGTAGTATTCGTCGACGTTGCCAACATCTTTCCAGTAACCCGTCATTATCTTACCGTAAAGACCCATCTTCCGGGCCAGCAACAGCGGGAAGAGATTTTGGGAAAAGTCAAAATTGGTGCGCGGCGGTATCATCTTGATCGCCGCCGGTTCCAGAATGTAAATACCGGTGTTAATCGTATCGGAGAACGCTTCACCCCAGGAAGGCTTCTCTAGAAAACGGACAATGCGACCGTCGGTATCGGTAATAGTGATTCCATACGGCAGCGGGTTTTCCATCCGCGTCAGGAGAACAGTCGCCTCCGATTGTTTCTCACGGTGCCAGTTGATAGCCTCGGACAGATCGAAATCGGTCGCGAGGTCGCCGGAGATAACCAGAACCGGTTCGTTGGCATCGGTCAGCGCATAACGTACCGCACCCGCCGTTCCGAAATCTTCATCCGGCTTGGCGTAGCTCATCGAAACACCAAAAGCGGAGCCATCTCCAAAATACTCTCGGATAACATCAGCATGAAAATACAGCAGCGATGTAATCTCGGTAATACCGTAACGCTTCAGCAACGTCACGACATGCTCCATCATCGGAGCATTGCAGATCGGCACCATCGGCTTGGGGACGTTTATTGTCAGCGGTCTCAGCCGGGTTCCAAACCCACCGGCCATCACGATAGCTTTCATCAACAACTCCGTATCATTTGACGATCATTGCCGCCGGAAGTGTCCACTCTGAACAAGTTGGTCGGCGACATCAAGAAAGTCATCATAGCTATAGAATTCAACATTATTTTTGACACAAAATACTTTGAGGTCTTTTTTTGCGAAAATCATATCCGAAACTCTGGTGGCGCAGATATCGGAGTAACCGTCGCCAATAAAGATAACCTCTGTCGGCCCCGAGTAGGAATCCCGTAATCGCTCAATCCGCTCCCCCTTACAACTTCCGCATTGACGGCAATCTCGATTTTCATTGGGAAACTCTACCGTTATCCCGCCATCGACCAGCCGACCGCGATTGGCCGAGAAGGGAATGTCGCTCAGACCAAATCGTTTCAGGACATACTCTATGTAGAAATCAAGGCCATCGGAGAAAATCACCAGCGGCACTCCGTTGCTCCGACAGGCATCCACAAACTCAGCAAATCCGGCACAGAGTTCAAACTGATCCAGGAAGGCGTAGACTTCATCGGGGGTGGCCGTCACCATAGCAGCCTCTCTCCTCAGACATTCGCGCGTGGAAAGCGTACCGGCCTTCCATTCGGGGATCAACTCTTCGGTACGGCCACCAGAGAAATGATGGAACAAATTGTAACCAATATCGCGTCGTGACACGGTACCATCGAAATCGCAGACAATCAGGCTCGTCATAGCAGGAAATATTTCAGTAGTATTGTTGAGAGGAGCACCGCTACCAAAAAGTAACTCAGCCCGCACATGCGAGAGAGACCGGATCCCCGAAACTGCTCCCCAATAATCACCAGCTTGGCAATAGTTACCAGCAGGAGCGTCACTAT
>DAOUUR010000159.1 GCA_030668045.1 bacterium | reverse complement strand
TTGCCGGGTGGCTGATTTTCTCTGTAATCTACTATGGATTTCCCTTTCCCAACACCGCTTATGCCAAGCTCCAGGCAGGCATAGAACGAAGCGACCTCATTATACAGGGTTTTCGGTACTGGAAAGCAGGTTTTCTAAATTCACCCTTCACCGTAATTGTTATATCATCCGGCTGTCTCTATGGCTTGCTCTCTCGGTCACGACGCCTGGTGATGGCTGCACTCGGCCTCACCTTGTACTCTGTCTACATCGTGCAAATAGGTGGTGATTTCATGGTCGGGCGGTTCCTGTCAGCTCCATTTATTGTTGCGGTAGCAATTCTGTCGCGGCATCGGTTCACATTCTCCCTGTCATCAGGAACAATGATGGCTGCAACCTGTCTCATCCTTGCGCTCGGCTGGCCATTCAGTCCGGCCAGAGTTGGTTCAGATTTTGGCACAGGGGACGAAATCAAATTCTGGGTAAAGGGTATTGGAGATGAACGCGCTGGCTACTATCAGTACACCGGCTGGCTGGCTCAGACGGACAGCACTACCATACCAAATCACAAATGGATTAGAGAAGGTCGCCGGGCCAGAGAAGGGGGGGATACAGTGCTGGTACGTGCCGGAATCGGTTTCTATAGCTGTCTGGCCGGCCCGAAAATCCATGTGGTCGATGTACATGCTCTGACAGATCCTCTTTTGTCAAGATTGCCCGTCTTCACTCCGAAAAAATGGCGCATTGGTCATTTCAGGCGAATAGTCCCGGACGGCTATCTAGCGTCGCTGGAATCAGGTGAAAACCTAATTGAGGACCCGTCACTTGCCGAGTATTACGATAGACTCTCCATACTGATTCATGGCAATATCTCAAGTGCAAAACGACTTGTAGAGATATGGAAGCTCAATACCGGTGTATATGATTATTTGCTCGAAGAGTACTCTTTGCGACCCCGGATCGTTGCATTGGCGGATTTTAGCAAACCACGGCGCCCTGGCACCCCCTATCTGTCGCCCGGATGTATGGTTGTCCGACGCCCTGGTCTGCTCGTCCAGATGGACTCGACCTACCACGCACGTAAAGTCGAAGTAAGCGTCGATTCAAACGACCGGTACATCCTGCACTTCCGCGCAGACAGCACAGAGATCGCAACAGCAAGAGTTGATCCGGAGTTCGTACGAGGTGGATTGCAGGTTAGTACGGTTCTCGTCCCCGTTGAGGCTGTTCGGAGTGGTTACAACAATATCCTCATTACGCCCGAAGGGGGCGATGAGACCTACTCAATCGGGCATTTGCGGCTGCTTTGATCGCCTTTTCCTGAAAAACCCTGCGACAGGAGTCATCGCTCTACACGGATCATCTGTCCAAAAATCACTTGAAAATCAGCCGTATTGTGCTATTTTTTCAGACGAAAACACACTGAACCGGTCGCCATTTGCACCACAGGAGGTACCCTTGGGACTCATTAAGAAACTGACATCAATTACTCTGCTTTCCGGACTGATCCTGCTGCTATCATACCAGGACGCCAACGCCTATCTCGACCCGGCCACCGGTAGCTACATATTCCAGCTACTATTGGCGGCCCTTCTGGGAGCAGCTATCGCCGTCAAGATATTCTGGAGTAACGTAAAACACTTTTTCCTCAATCTATTTTCCAAGAACCGTGATGCCGGACCCGACCAAGAAGACGACGATTAACCCCGGTTCCTTTCGCGACCCCAGCGGATTTATCTTCACCCGCGAGGAAACGGTCTACCGTCAGGTCAATAAATCGTACCAGAACGATTTTGATCTGCTGATCTCATCGGGGCTGTATCAAAAGCTGATTGACAAAAAGTTATTGGTGTCGCACGATGAGGTAGAGATTGACTCCGGCCAATCCGAGCTCGCCTACAAGATCATCCGTCCGGAACAGATTCCGTTTATCTCCTATCCGTACGAGTGGTCGTTCAGCCAGCTTAAAGATGCCGCCCTGACAACTCTCAGAATGCAGGGAATCGCGCTGAAGCATGGCATGTCGTTGAAAGATGCCAGCGCTTACAACATCCAGTTCATCGAGAATCGTCCGGTCATGATTGACACGCTGTCGTTTGAAACGTACCGCGAAGGTTCCCCGTGGGTGGCGTACAAGCAATTCTGCCAGCACTTCCTGGCGCCGCTGGCTCTGATGAGTCGCACCGATATCCGCCTTAGCCAGTTGCTGCGTGTTTATATCGATGGTATCCCCCTTGATCTAGCCTCAAAGCTCCTGCCTGTCAAGACGAAGTTCTCGTTCTCGATTCTCACCCATATTCACTTACACGCCAAGAGTCAGAGTCGTTATGCCGATCGCAAGATCAAATCGATCCAGCGCAAGATGAGCAAACAAGCGTTGCTGGGAATCATCGACAACCTCAAGTCCATCGTAAAGAAACTAAAATGGAAAGAGGTAACAACTACCTGGGGTGACTACTACGACCAGACGAATTACTCATCCTCGGCAGCAGGCCACAAAGGAGAATTGGTCAAGGCATACTTAGAAAAGATTTCACCCGCGAACGTCTGGGACCTCGGAGCCAATACCGGCATCTACAGCATGATCGCCGCTGAGATGGGAATACCGACAGTCGCTTATGATATTGATCCGGTAGCGGTAGAGAAAAACTATCTCGGATGCAAACAGTCTGACCGGACGAACATGCTGCCGCTACTGCTTGATCTGACTAATCCCAGCCCCGACCTCGGGTGGGAAAACCGGGAACGGCCAGCCGCTCTGAAACGATCGCCAGGAGATACCGCGATGGCCCTGGCACTGATACACCATCTGGCGATTGCTAACAACCTGCCGCTACCGATGATCGCCCGTTTCTTCACCGGTATTTGCAAGTGGCTGATTATCGAGTTTGTTCCCAAGTCTGATTCACAAACCCAGAGGCTTCTCGGGTCACGCGAGGATATTTTCCCGAACTACACGCAGGACTGTTTCGAAACAGCATTCCGCGAAGTTTTTGATTTCGACCGGTCGGAGAAGATACGTGAATCGGAACGGACACTCTACCTGATGCACAAGAGATAGGCTGACTATGCAACGTTGGCGCCTGTTGCATCCATTTCTCCTAGCCGTTTACCCGGTGCTGTTCTTGTTTACGCAGAATGCCGCCGACATGCGAATCGCGATCATCTTGCCGTCGCTGGGGATCGCCCTGGCAACTACGACAATGATTCTCGGAGCCCTTTGGTTAATCCTTCGCGACACTGACAAGAGTGGCCTGGTGACTAGCCTGATGCTGGTGGCCTTTTTCTCCTATGGGCATCTCCTCAATCTTGGGCGCCTGGCAGGGGCGAACTTTGGTCCGAACGACTCACTCCCAAACGGGCTTCTGTTAGTCATTCTGTTGATTGCCGTTACCGGAATGAGTTATGTGACGCTACGAACAAGATCAAGTCTCAAAAAAGTAACAAGCATATTGAATATTGTCGCAGCCTTGATGGTGGTCGTTCAGTTGGCCATAGCTGGCTATTATGTGGCTGGAAGAATTAGTGAGTCTGCTGTTCCATCCGAACCATCAGTCGGGACAAATCTTCCGGCCTACCGACCGGACATCTACTATATCGTTGTTGATGCCTATGCCCGTCAGGATATTCTTAAGGAAGTATTCGACTACGACAACTCCGACTTTCTTGACCATTTGCGCCAGCTTGGTTTCTACATTGCCGATAGCAGCCACTCCAACTACGCCCGCACTCTGCAATCGCTGGCCTCATCGCTGAACACAGAGTATCTGGACAGACTGGGCGATTTCGGCGCCAACACCTACGACCGGGTGCCCCTTTCTGATTTCATTCAATCCGGCACCGTTCTGCGGGGACTGAAAATACTCGGCTACAACATAGTATCGTTCATCTCCGGGTACGACGTGACAACTATGAACAACGCCGATGCTACTCTGACTTCAGGTATCCATCTTTCTGAATTTGAGAATCTGCTCGTATCAACAACACCGCTATCATATCTGTTGGGAGTCTTTGCAACGCAACATGATCGTCATAGGGAACGAGTTCTATACATGCTGGAGAAGCTGCCTCAGATAGATGAGGTTGCCTCGCCGTTTTTCGTATTCGCGCATATTGTTTCGCCGCATCCCCCTTTTCTCTTCGACGACTACGGCAACCCCGGTCCTGATGAGAGACCCTTCAGCTTCAGCGATGGGAATCATTATTTTGAGAAAGGCGGCGACCCCGATCAATACGTAAGTGGCTACCGCAGTCAGATCCGCTTCGTCACGGGACAACTACAGCGGTGCATTAATCGTCTGCTGGTTCGATATGGAAACAATCCCCCTATCATTATCATTCAGGGAGATCATGGATCCGGCCTCCATCTTGACTGGAATTCGAAGAAACGTACGTGGCATCGCGAACGATTTTCAATTCTGAACGCATACTACTTGCCCGGCCAGCGCAACCAATTTCTCTATCCATCCATCACTCCGGTAAATACGTTCAGAGTTATTTTCAACTCCTGTTTCGGTCTCAACTTCGATCTGCGACCCGATCGGTCATTCTACTCGGTCTGGAAGCATCCCTTCCTGTATGATGACATCACCGATCGACTCAATGACGAGCTGCCTCCAGCAACCTCTCACACCGAAGAGAGTGTCGATCAATGAAGAAAATATTTGTACTGCATCCATATCTACTGGCGCTCTTCCCCATTCTGTTTCTCTTCGCGCAGAATGTCAGGTCTATGAGACCGGAAGCGTTGATTGTTCCCGGCATTGTTGCACTCGCGACGACGTTTCTTATCATGCTTCTCCTTAACCTCTATTTCAAGAACATGGCAAAGAGCAGTGTGATTGCCAGCGTAATGATTGTCGCGTTTTTCTCCTACGGGTATCTGCTTGATCTCTCCAGAAAGATTGGAGTTGAGTTTGGCCAGTACGAGATTCTCCCCAACCTGATTCTCTCCGTTGCTCTTGCCGCTGCAGTAATCGCCGCGGCCTGCTTAGTTCGACGCTCCGGCTCAGAACAGAGTCGCCTGACTCGGTATCTCAACCTGATCGCCGGCCTGATGGTCGCCCTGCAAATCGTACACGCCAGCTACTTGCTTGCCGCGGTGGAAGACACGGGACCGACTGTCGCGGAGATGGCGCGAGGAAAAAACGTTCCGGCCTATCGACCCAACATCTACTACATCATCGTAGATGGCTATGCCCGCCAGGACATTCTCAAGGAAGTTTTCGATTACGACAATTCAGCATTTCTCGACCACCTGCGCGCTCGCGGTTTTTACGTCGCCGACAGCAGCCATTCCAACTACGCCCGAACGCTGCAGTCGCTGGGCTCATCGTTGAATGGTGATCTCCTCAGTCGACTCCGAGAGTTCGGCACCAAGGTGGGGGAACGCGTATCGCTGGCCACTTTTGTCCAGCAGAGCATGGTTCTGATGGCGCTACAAGTTTTTGACTACAACATCGTTTCGTTTGTCTCAGGATATGACCTCACCACTATGAGGATGGCTGATGTGCTGCTTGCTCCGCGCTTCACGTTGACCGAATTTCAGAGTCTCATTGTTTCGAGAACACCGCTTCCGTTCGTATTCAATCACATAGTTGGACCGCATGAGGCTCACCGCAGACGAGTGCTGTATACACTGGACAAGCTGGCCAACATTGATGAAGTCGATCCTCCCTATATCGTCTTAGCCCATATCATCTCCCCACATCCGCCGTTTCTCTTTGAGAAGGACGGTACTCCAGATAGAGATTCGCTCCCGTTTAGTTTTTCCGACGGCAGCCATTACTTCGAAAAAGGCGGAAACGCCGAGGATTATATACGGGGATATCGTAATCAAGTGCAGTTTGTTACCGAACGCCTGCAAACGACCATCGACAATATTCTCCTCCGCGAGGCCGACAACCCACCTGTCATCATAGTGCAGGGAGATCATGGTTCGGGACGATACCTCAACTGGAAGTCCGAAGAGTTGACATGGCACCGTGAACGATTTTCAATCCTTAACGCCTACTATCTACCTCGGCTAGACAACCCGCCTCTCTATCCGACCATAACGCCGGTGAATACCTTTCGAATCATATTCAATGCCTACTTCGGTCTCGATTTTAAGCCGTGCCCCGATCGATCATTCTTCTCCACATGGAACTTCCCCTACATATTCAGCGACATTAC
>DAOUUR010000284.1 GCA_030668045.1 bacterium | reverse complement strand
GATCCAAGCACTCGAACAACCGTCTGGGCTAAACCATAGATTGTAATCACGGCCCGAGCGTTGCCGATATTGAACGATTCGCCGACCGCCTTCGGATGTGCCAGGGCCAGCATGACGCCATCGATAAAATCACCAACAAAGCACCAGGCTCGAATCTGGTTTCCTTCACCATGAATCTGAATTTCCTGACCGGCCACCGCCTGCTTGATAAAGCTCGTCAGGGCGCCATCGCCTACTTGCCCCGGACCATAGATGTTAAACGGTCGGACGGTCACGGTCGGCATCCCGAACTCCTGATGGTACGCTTTGGTCAGGTGCTCCCCGGCCAACTTGCTGACGGCATAGGTCCACCGTGCTTCGCCCACCGCGCCGATATGGGTGGTATCTTTCTCGCCGGAACGGAACGCTGACTGCCCAAAGACTTCGCTGGTGGAAAAATCAAGAAATCTCTCAAGTCCCGGCAACGTCTGAGCGGCTTCGAGTGTCTTGGCCGTTCCGACCATATTGACTCGCATCGTATCGGTCGGGCTTTTGATTACGGTGTCGATCCCGGCTATGGCGGCGCAATGAATGACGATATTCGACCCACGCATGGCGTCGCGGAGGGCCGGATATTCCAGGATGTCGCCTTTGATCATGGTGAGATTCTTGTGGTTGACGAACGGTTTATCGGCAATCGAATTTCTTCGGAAATCGTCATAAACGACAATTTCATTCTGCTCAACGAGGCGTCCGACAAGTGTGGAACCGAGGAATCCTGCTCCGCCGGTAACAAATATGCGCTTACCTTTGATCGGAATATCGTTTACCGACATGGCGACATCGTATGGAATCGATCGCATTTGAAACTCCTATTTTCTTACAGTCCATTAGTGCTGGGAACCGGTCCGATTGGTTCGCACTCGACTCGCACAGCTACGTGTATTTTATCGGCCTGCTGTGTGATTCACTTTAGCCCAACTTTAAGCTTGAAAAGCTGCCCGCATAGCAGGTTTATAATGGAAAAGTTCCGATAAGAAGGATAATATGCCGGATATCAGGAAAAATCACCCCGACAGTTCGCTCCCTGCCGAATGCGAACAGCCAATCCCCATTGCCCGTCCCTGCTACGACGAAGCCGAAGAAACAGCGGTGGCCGCGGTGTTACGTTCAGGATGGGTCGGTCAGGGGCCACAGGTCGCCGTTTTTGAGACGGTTTTCGCTGAATACGTTGGCTCTGGCCATGCCGTTGCGGTAAGTTCCGGAACAAGCGCCCTGCATCTGGCTCTGCTGGCGGCCGGGATCAAGCCGGGCGATGCGGTGATCATGCCCTCGTTTACTTTTGTGGCGACGGCCAATGCGATCGAATATATCGGGGCGCGGCCGGTGCTGGCCGACATCAATCCGACCACGTTCAATATAGACCCGGATAGTGTCACCACCGCCCTGAATAATCTGAATCCCGATGAGCGGTCTAGTGTGAAAGCTATCATACCGGTTTCGCTTTTTGGCCGGTGTGCTCCGATGGGCAAGATCAGAGCTTTGGCCGGGCAGTATGGCTGGAAAATAATCGAAGATGCTGCCTGCGGCCTGGGAGCTTCGCATCACGGAATCTCGGCCGGTCGTGAGGCTCAGATGGCCTGTTTCAGTTTTCATCCGCGCAAGGTGATCTGCACCGGTGAGGGTGGGATGGTTACCACCGACGACTCCCGGGTCGCCGAGTCTGTCCGCACTTTGCGAAATCATGCCGCTTCGGTTTCCGGTCATGATCGTCATACCGGCGCAGGCGGTTCCCGTCTGCCCGATTTCGAGCAGTTGGGCTACAACTATCGGATGACCGACATACAGGCTGCAATCGGAATCGAACAGATGAAAAAACTGCCTCGGTTTTTGACGGCACGAAGAGAGGCGGCGGCAGTTTATTATCGGCTTCTGGAATCAATCCCGGACATCAAGGCACCGGTTGTACCGGAGGGGCACATCCACGCCTACCAAAGTTACGTTTGTCTTTATCATCCCGATGAAGCACTCAGCGGTCGGTCTATCGACACCGCAGTGGTGGAGAAGCTTGCGTGTCGTCGTAACGATCTGATGGATCGACTGGAACGCGCCGGTATCGCCACCCGGCAGGGCACTCACGCCGTTCACACGCTGGCATATTATCGCGATAAGTACGGTTTCAAGCCCAACGATTATCCTGCGTCGTTGATGGCTGATCGGTTGTCACTCGCGCTGCCGTTGTACTGTGGCATAACACCTGCTGATCAGGAACGTGTTGTCGCTGCTCTTCAGGACGACAAGTAGCCGCTAAGCCAGTATCAATTTCCCCATATACAGACAACAATTAATTGGTTGAAAGTACTGTCCGTACCGTTTATCGTTAGTCGAAAGAGTTGGAAAACAGGCACGAGTTACTCACCGCCTTAGAACATTGGAGGAATGAAATGGGAAAGCGTTGGTACATAGTGAGCATCCTTGCTGTCGCTCTGGGCGTTTTCGTAGCGTGCGGTGGCAATGAAAAACCAGCAACAACACAGACGACCGCCGATCTGCTCCCGGAGCAATTTGAGTCGCTGAAAATTATAAGATCATCCGACGTTCGCTTTTTTGAGGGCGAGAAGTTGTACGAACATATCAACGGTGGGGCGGAGGTCTATCACCTGTATGATTTCGTCGACGTTGCCACCGCTTATTACAAGCACGGCGAGACGGAGATCGTGCTGGATATTTTTAAATTCGCTGCCGCCGATGGAGCATATGGTCTCTTGGCAACCCTGCGCCCATGGGAACCAGAAATGGTATCACTGGGCGCTGAGGGTTTTGTCACCGAGTCAACGCTTGATTTTGTCAAGGGGCAGTATCTTGTCCGGCTGACCGGCTACGATGAATCCGAGGCCACTTCCTCGGCTATTCGTGCCATGGGACCGGCTATAGAGAAACTGATGCCGGGGACTTCATCAAAACCTCCGGCCTTTGACCTGTTTCCAAAAGAGAACACCGTGCCCAATTCGGAAAAAGTCTATGCTGAGGCGTTTATGAGTCGACAGTTCCTCAACTGGGTGTACAGCCGACAGTATGCTTTCGGAGAGGATACGGCTACCCTGTTCCTCACCGACGACGCATCCGGCGCCAAGATTGTTGCCTGGGGCGCGGCGCAGGAATTGAACCCAACCGAAGGCTCCGGGGACTTGCCGTTTAGCGAAGGCGCTTCGCTCAGTTTTGAAAGTTCGTATTACGGACAGATCGTATGCGGTTTGGCCAAAGGGCGACTGGTCGGAATTGTCGGCTACAAAGAACCGATGAACGAATTGCTGGGGCAGTGGTTACAGGCATTGCCGTAGATCAATCTATTCATATACAAACAGAAACGCCCGGTATTCAGAGCGGATGCCGGGCGTAATTGTCAACGTCAGACTCAAGCGTAGATCAGTTTCAGCTCTTCAATCTTCTTGGGAATATCAACCGCACGTTCACACTGTGCCACACACTCGGCACAGGATGTACAGGCCGAAAGATTCTGACCCTTCGGGATATTATCAAGGGTGTAGCGCGCCTGATGGAAATTGCTGTACTGAGCGGCATACATGTGGGTCCGCATCAGGGTCGGAATATCGGCTCCACCGGGGCAACTGGCCAGACATCCACGACACTGGCGACAGAATCCTAGTGACAGCTTGATGCTGTTATCGGCGAGGAATTTTCTTTCCTCCTCAGTATATTCGAGGTTCGATGCTACCGAGAAATCTTCCACAGCTTGTTCCAGACTGGTACAACCCGGAATGGAAGTGTGGACATTTTCATTACGCATGACCCACTTGAGCGCGGCGAGATTTCTCACCGAAGCTGAGTAAGTTTCGCGAGAGGCAGGATTGGGCAGTTGCGCTCCACCGGCCTGTGTTTTCATCGCCAGAAGACCCACGCCGGCGGCAGAGGCATCGGCAATTGCCTTCATCAGATCGGTATCATCGGCCATGGTGAAGTTGAAGGAGGTCAAGACGGTGTCATAGAAACCGCCCTTGGTGATGGCGTTGATCACCGTGGCCATATTGGAATGGGTGGCAATTCCGGTAGAACGAGCCTTTCCGCTCTTGACGATTTC
>DAOUUR010000420.1 GCA_030668045.1 bacterium | reverse complement strand
GACTTGCCATCCATCTGCTGAACATAGGCGACCAGCGATTCCATTGAGCGGGGTATAAATCTCGATTCAAGAAACTGCACAACTTCCGGATCATTCATCCAGCGATAGTAGCGCTCGTTGACGTCGCTGAGTCGCACCTCGCGCAGGTAGAAACGCTCACCTTTCACAATCGGCGAAAATTCGTCTTGCTGGGTTCCGGAGGATCTGTTTTTCAGAGTGATCGAAGACCGATCTGCGTCTGAACGTGTTTTCGTTTTCAGTGATCCGGTCTCAGCAGGTTTCGCCTTCATATTGATCTACCTTCCAATTGGCGGGATTTGTGATGTTCTCATCGTCAAGAGCAAACTGTGAGTAGTCGATCTCAGCAATCTCTCCAGACTCGACACTACTGATAATCTCGGCGAGATGGTCATGTGAACAGACACCGACGATAGCCGAATCTATTTGCTTGAATCCCAATACAAAATCAAGTGCCGCGCCCAAAGCTGACTGACCGCTGGCGTGGACTGTGTTATGGAACTTCGCCAGATGATCTTTGACAGTCTTAAAATACGGTGGGAGACTGGCTGGATTCATCAGCAGTAAGCCCTGAAGAAAAACCGACCGTGCGTGTATCTCAACACCGGCCGCTTTCAGTTTCTGAATGTATCCCCCCAAGAGAAAACGTTGATCGAGAATATTGATCGGCAATTGGACAATGTCTATCGGATAGCTACCGAGAATGAGATCAATCTGTTCTCCGGTATAGACCGACACACCGATCTTTTCGACAAGCTGCTCAGACCGCAGCTTTTCCATCGCCTCAAAAAGCAGTTCCCCACCGTCGGCCAGCAAATCGTCCGCCTGATGCACAAGCAGTCCGTAGATGCGATCCGATTTCAAATGTTGGAGAGAGCGCTGAAATGTTGTCGTTAAAGAAAAAGCATCGCGGCGTGTTATCCGAGTACTACCGACGGACTCTGTCTTGGTGACGATTTTGAAATCATGTTCCCGCGGAAGAGATAAGCCCAGCACCTGCTCACTGTCACCATAAGCCATCGCCGTATCAAGCATTCGTATACCGGCGTGCGACGACAACTCAAGGATTCGAGCGACCTCATCCGGTGGCGTCTGCCCTTCCTGATTAGAAACACCGTAGTCAATACCAAACTGTACTGTACCCAACCCGAGTCGGGTGATTTTCGAGACAGAGTCCGACCCCATCAGCGCGACCCTTTCAATGACTTTTCCAGTTCATCAACCACGCGAGTGCAATCCTCCTCAGTCAGCGCCGGATACATCGGAATGCTCAGCGCTTGCCGATAGTAGCGTTCGGCACCGGGGAAATTACCAGGCCCGGTCCCACCGTGCTGTCGGTAATAAGGCTGCAGATGCACAGGAATATAGTGAACCTGCGTGCCGATACCGGCTTCACGCAATCGATTCATCACGCTGGCTCGATCAACACCAAATCTTTCAAAGTCAATTCGCACGACAAACAGGTGATACGCGTTGACGACTCGCAGTCGCACACCGAGGGGCGCTACTTCATCCTCACCAAATCGTTCGGCCAGCAGCTTCCGATAGAGCGACGCCAGTTCGTTACGACGTTCGACATTGGCCCCAAGCTTTTTCGCCTGACTACAACCGAGTGCGGCATGGATGTCGCTGAGTCGGTAGTTGAAACCAAGTTGCTGCAATTCATGGTACCACGGGTTGAGTTGCCCGTCGGCCGCGACGGCCATTTCGGTGTTAAGGAATCGTTCGCGTTGAATGCCGTGCGTTCGAAGACAACGTAGTTGCTCGGCCAGCAACCCGTCATTAGTCGCAACTGCCCCCCCTTCTCCCATCGCGATATGTTTGACGGGATGAAACGAAAACGCCGACATAGCGCTGTAGCAATTGCCACCGATTCGCTGGACCGCTCCTTCAACCTCAAAGGAAGCTCCAATAGCATGGCAGGCATCGTCCACAATCTTTGCTCCATGCCGGTCGGCCACCTCGAAGATACCCGGCAGATCCACCGGCTGACCGGCAAAATGTACCGGAATGACCGCTTTGGCTTTTCCTTTGGGAATGTTCCGGAGCGCTTCTTCCAACAGGTCGGGTGTTATCAGGCCGATCTCCGGATCAACATCGGTAAACACGATATCAGCGCCGACATAACGCGCACAATTGGCCGAGGCCATAAACGTGATCGGACTGGTAATTACCACATCGCCCTGCCCGATGCCCAACGCCATCATTGACAGATGCAGAGCGGCGGTGCCGTTGCAACAGGCCACGACCTCGGCAGCTCCTATCTGCTCGGCAATCTCGCACTCAAATTGGTTGATCGTGGGACCTTGTGTCAGCCAATCGGATTTGAGAACTTCGGCGACGGCTCGCAGGTCGTCCTCGTTGATCTGCTGACGCCCGTAGGGCAGGAATTTCTTATCTTTCTTCGTTACCGTTTTCATAATGGGTTGCTACCGATCTCAACGGTGTGTACAGGAGAGTTCAGCCTTCGTCCACGGCTGCCTCAAGATCAACCGCCTGCTCAGAGGGCTTGTTGATTGATAGTCGGCGCTTCTTCTCTGCCGCCTGGAAGCCCTCCAGCGTAAAACTCGGATCACAATGTTCCTTGATCAATTCCCGAAGCTGCTCAACACCCAGCCATTCGGTGTTGTCTCCGCTACTGTACCGAAAACCCGGGGCGCAGTTTTTGCCACTAAAAGCCTCCTTGAAACGCTCGACATCCCAGAGAGGCATCGACGGCAGAATTACAAAGTACTTGTCGAATTCAATCGAATTGATAGCATCAGTTTCGGTTATCATCTCCTCGTGCAACTTCTCACCCGGACGAATACCTACCATAT
>DAOUUR010000469.1 GCA_030668045.1 bacterium | reverse complement strand
TTATGGTCCGATTCGGAAAACCGGAACCGGACTCTGTTGCGCATACTGCTTTGGACTGTAGGCATCACAGGGATCAGCCTCATCTATCATGCCTATGCCATTGCAGCGCCAACGCTGTTTTTGGCACTTATAGCACTACTGCCCTATCTTATTAAAAAAGATAGAGGATGGATTGACTGGCTGGCCCGCCGTCCCTCGTCAGACTGGATCATGACCTGGTTCGTCATCGTGGTGACAGTGCTCACCATCATCGGCACCCATTTTCGCGGCGCCGAATGGAAATGGATTTGGCCGTAGATAATTGAAAGCCAGAGCCAACATTACATTTTGGAGAGAAGAAAGATCACAAGAATCTGAGATCCCGAACTTGTTTCGGGATCTCATTAGCGGCGCGAATTCTCAGAATTACCATTGCGCCGGGTAATGCACATGTTAGCTCACGAAGAAGACAGATACGGAACTGATGGAAAAACAGGTCAAATCGAAACAGCGGGTCACCGATCATGGCGAGGTGTTGACCGGCAAACGGGAGGTCAACACCATGCTCGATCTTGTGAAATCCGAGACCGAACGGATTGACTCGCGCTTCCTCGAACCGGCTTGCGGCACAGGCAACTTCCTGACGGTAATCCTTGAACGTAAACTACGCGTGGTTGAGGCACGCTACCGCAAGAGCCAGCTCGATTATGAACGCTATGCCATCCTGGCCGTGTCGTCCATCTACGGCATAGACATTCTCGAAGACAATGTCCAGCAGTGCCGCCACCGGCTTTTCGGGATATTTGATCTGAACTATTTGCGATTGTTCAAAAACAAGACAAAAGATGACTGCCGTGAATCCATCCGATTCATCCTTGAACGAAACATCATCCACGGAGACGCGCTCTCTCTGAAGACCGTGGGCGACAACCCGAAGCTGATTATATTTTCCGAGTGGTCTCCTGTGAACAGGAGCATGTTGAAGCGGCGGGACTTCACGTTCCACGGGTTACTTAAACACGCGGCGATAAAGGAACTGCCGCTATTTTCCGATCTCGGTGAGGATGTCTTCATTCCGGCACCGGAAAAGGAATACCCGCTGACCCACTTCCTGGAGGTAGCCGATGCTGACAAACACTAACTACAACCCGGACGTGTTGACCTGCATAGCGAACCTTAGCAGTGACGAGGTGTTCACGCCGCCGCAAATGGTCAACCAGATACTGGATATGCTCCCCAAGGAGATCTGGAGCGACAGGAAAGCCACGTTTCTCGATCCAGGTTGCAAGTCAGGCGTGTTCCTGCGCGAGATCGCCAAGCGCCTCGACACGGGGCTGGTGAAACAAATCCCCGACCGGCAGAAGCGACTCAACCACATCTTCAAGAATCAACTGTTCGGTTTGTCCATCACGGAGTTGACATCCCTGCTTTCACGCCGCTCGGTGTATTGCTCCAAAACAGCCAACGGGAAGTATTCCGTCTGTGAGGCCTTCGACGAACCGCAAGGCAATATCCTTTTTGAGCGCGTAGAACATACTTGGGGAAAAGGGTGCTGCGTGTTTTGCGGAGCGAATCAAAAAGGTTACGACCGGGACGAGGCGCTTGAAACCCACGCCTATCAATTCATCCACGCCGAAAAGCCGGAGGAAATATTTAATATGAAATTTGATGTGATTGTCGGCAATCCGCCGTATCAGCTAAGTGACGGCGGCGGTCCCCAAGGAGTCGGCGCAAGTCCAATCTACCACGAATTTGTTCGGCAGGCGAAGAAGTTGGCTCCAAGATACTTGTCGATGATTATTCCCTCGCGCTGGTTCACGGGCGGCCGAGGCCTAGATGAATTCAGGAGCGAGATGTTAAGCGACAGGCGAATCAGAGTTATACACGACTTTATAAACGCCGGAGATTGCTTTCCGGGCGTGCAGATCAAAGGCGGGGTGTGCTATTTCCTTTGGTCGAGGGATGATCTTGGGGATTGCAAAGTTTGTACACATCGTGGTGACCAAGCCGTATCCGAAGCGGAGAGGCCGCTATTAGAAGAGGGGGTGGGCACTTTCATCAGATACAATGAAGCGGTTTCGATCCTGCACAAAGTGCGGAAACGGCAAGAAGAGAGCTTCGCTGATGTTGTGAGTGCCAATGATCCATTCGGATTTGATGTCCGCGTCGACAACAGTTACAAGCGAGTCAGGCCGAAATATCAAACGCAGCCGTTCGCAAATGCCGTTAAGTTTTATTACTACGGCTGGGAAAGACAGGGCATTGGCTACATAGACAAATCGTCTATAAGCAGAAACGTGGAATTGGTAAAGAAAGATAAGGTGTATATTTCACAGGCATATGGTGCGGGCGAAACGTTCCCTCACCAGATTCTGAATAGGCCATTCCTAGGAGAACACGATTCCTGTTGCACGGAAACCTACCTCGTGATCGGCCCCTTTTCGAGCAAGAAAATAGCCAAGCATGTCATTCCGTATATAGAAACCAAATTCTTCCGGTTTCTAGTGCTGTTGATAAAAAACACTCAACACGGGGTAAAAAGGGTCTACTCGCTGGTTCCGATGCAGA
>DAOUUR010000621.1 GCA_030668045.1 bacterium | reverse complement strand
CGTCGCCACGATTCATCCGCGTCAACATCGTATCAAGTTCCTCAACGACCGTCGCAGCATTATCCATCGCCGTCTCCCCCGCCTTGAACATAGCACCGGCGCTACCGACATCAAGCGTCCTGATCAGACCCATCTCCTCAATCGGTGGTCGGCCTATGGTGCCGGGGACGATTTCAAGATACTTATCGCCAACAAACCCGATTGTCCCCAACTGCACTCCCGCATCATCGGTCAGTCCTAACCAGACAGATTTTTTGACACGGCAGGTCACCTTAATCTGGCGTACCGCATCCAGATGAACAAACTTGACCGACTTGACATTGCCAACCTCGATTCCGGCCATCCAGATCGGCGAACCCGACACCAGGCCGTTCACATTCTGAAAGTAGCAGATGAACTTGCCCTTCTCCGAAAAGATTGATGTCCCCACACCTGTAAACGAAGCCCACAGCAGAGCAACGATAGCCAGTGTCAGCACCAATCCAGTCTTGAGGTTTCCCCACCCGATGGCAATAGTTCTTTTCATTCTCTCATTCTTCCCTGAATTTCATATTCGAGTCCGGGACAGCCGTACGCCACCCCGCGACACCTTACGGCTCTTTCCTTACAAATTGCCGACGGTTTACTTTTTCAAACGATTCACGGAACGGCCGCAGGAAATGATTAACGCGCTCATCCTGGCTATCCCGAAGCTCGTCAAGGTTGCCATCAAAAATCAATTCACCGGCAACAATGACAATAAACCGCTCGGCAATCGAGATTGCATCAACAATCTGGTGCGTCACTACGATAGTCGCAATTGGTTTTTCTTCCTGCAGTTTTCTGATCAGATCAAGCACCTTCTCGGTAGCCGGTGGATCCAGACCGGTGGTCGGTTCGTCAAAGAGCATAATCTGAGGTTCTGCCGACAAAAGCGCGCGTCCAATAGCGACCCGTCGCTGCATCCCGCCGGAGAGTTGATCGGGCAGTGCATTGAGGACTTCGCCACTATCTAACCCAACAAACCCTAACATTTCCTTAACCCGATCCTCCACCTGCTGGGGTGTGAGATCAGTATGTTCCAGTAAATAGTAGCCCACATTTTCACCGGCCGTCATCGAATCAAACAAAGCGCCATCCTGGAACACCATGCCGATCTTCCTGCGAAGCATGCGTCTCTTGCTCTCTTTCAAGGCGCAGATATTCTGCCCATCAATTATGATCTCCCCCTCACAAGCCTGTTCCAGACCGAGAAGAAGCCGGAGCACTGTCGATTTACCCGAACCGGATGGTCCCATAATGACGAGTGACTCTTTCGGATCGACTCTGAACGAGATGTTCTTGAGGATCGGTCGCTCGTCGTATGCAAAACTGACATTCTTAAGCGCAATCATAAGTATCCCTTGATCAGTGTAAAGACGACGCGTGTGATAAAGAAGTTGACGACGAGAATTGTAATCGACGCCAGCACTACCGACTCAGTTGTAGCCCGCCCCACACCTTTGGTGCCGCCCGTTGAGGAGAATCCCTTGTAGCAGGCAATGAATG
>DAOUUR010000296.1 GCA_030668045.1 bacterium | reverse complement strand
GGTCTGCACCGTCGACATCGGGGCTAGCCAGATTTGTCTCAAATATCTGATTCCACTTGTCTGCACCGAGCCCATCGTACTTGCCGGAAATTGCCGAACTGCCAGCGTAAAAGCTTATCACGTTGATCCGCTTGGCTACCCGGGCGATACCGGCCTGCGAAGATGGTGCCAGAAACAGGCCGACCACCGTTGCAGCCAGGACTATGGAAAGCGTTTTTCTCATGCTAATATCTCCTTTGTTTGATCGGTATATAAGCTAATGCTTCCAGCATCAAGCGTCAATTAGTATAAACCTGACACGTCAGCCCGCTCACGGGTTTCCAGCCCGTTCCCGGCTCTCCAAAAACAGGCATACCTGCCTGCTTGCAGGTCTTCTACAGTTGTGCTGCGGTTTTGTGCCAGCCTGCTCACAGGTTTTAAGCCCGTTCTTAGTCATTAAAATCAGGTGTGCCTGCCCGTTCCCGGCTCTCTTAAAATTGACTTGTCAGCAGGCGTGCCTGCTCTCTATACAAACCGGCCCAACCGACCGATACCTATTGTATATATTTAGCTTGACTGCCGGGAGATTGTTAATAGATTCACAATCCCTGATTGAAAGGAACATGTAGATGCCAAAATCAAGCATAATGATAGTCGGTGCCGGTGTCATGGGCCAGGGATTGGCCGAAGCGATTGCCAGTTCCGGGACCGAAGTTACTCTGATTGACCGCACCACCAAACTCGTCGAACGCGGTATCAAAGGTATCGGCGAATCGATAGACCGCGAGATCAGCCGTTGGGGCCTGACCAAGGCCGACAAGAAGGCGATTCTTGCTCGTATCAGAGCAACCTCGGACCTGTCGGTTGCCGAAGATGCTGAGATCGTGATCGAATCAATCCCTGAGGACCTTGAGGCCAAGCGCAAACTCTTCAGAGAGCTAAACGACATCTGTTCAGACAATACGGTGTTCATCACCAACACCAGCACGCTGTCGATCTCCGAGATTGCCGCTGCAATAAAATGTCCCGAGAAAGTGATCGGGATGCATTTTCTCAATCCGGTCACCCGGATTCCGCTTGTGGAAATCGTCAAGGGTCTTAAGACCAACGCCCACACTTTCGACAAGGCTGTCGAACTGGCTGACCTGTTGGACAAAAAATGGATTACCGTAATCGAATACCACGGTTATGTCACCACCAGGATAATTGTCCCTCTGCTCAATGAAGCAATGCACGTACTGATGGAGGGTGTGGCAACCGCCGACGATATCGACGAAGCAATGAAACTCGGGTTTGGGTTTAATGTCGGACCGTTGACGCTGGCGGACATGATGGGACTTGATGTTGTTATGTCATGGATGGAGAATTTGATTAAAGAGCTGTCTGATCCCAAATACAGCCCCTGCCCCCTCCTTCGCAAGATGGTTCGGGCCGGGCATCTCGGGGTCAAGACCGGTAGCGGTTTTTTCCACTACGACGAGGAAGGCAACAAGGTTATTGTTAACGGCCGCACGATTGAGGCCTCCAATGAAGGAGTGTTTATCAAATGAAGGTGCTGGTAATTAACTGCGGTTCTTCTTCGGTCAAGTATCAGTTGATCGATTCTGAGACAGAACTGTCGCTGGCCAAAGGGATGGTTACGCGAATCGGAATGTCGGCCTCGGTCCTCACGCACAAACCACACGACAGACCGGAAGTAATTGTCTCCGGGGAAATCCTCGACCATATCGTAGCCATCGAATATGTGATCGCGATTCTGCTCTCGGAAAACCACGGTGTTATCAAGGACCGTTCCGAGATCGGTGCGGTAGGACATCGGGTAGTCCATGGTGGCGAAAAATTCTCAGGCTCGGTATTGATAGACGACGCTGTCATGAAAGAACTTCGTTCTCTGATCGAACTGGCCCCGCTTCATAATCCGCACAATATCCGAGGTATCAACGCCTGCCAGAAGACGCTGGACAATGTTCCGATGGTGGCAGTTTTCGATACCGCTTTCCATCATCAGATGCCCCCTCATGCCTATGTCTACGGTATCCCCTACGTGCTGTACCGACGGTATGGGATTCGCCGCTATGGTTTCCATGGAACGTCGCATCACTACGTCGCCGAGCGCGCCGGTGAGATGCTTGGCAAGCCGCTTGAGGAACTGAAATTGATCACCGCTCACCTTGGAAACGGCGCCTCGATTGCCGCGATTGACCATGGCAAGTCGGTCGATACTTCGATGGGTTTCACGCCGCTGGAGGGGTTGCTTATGGGTACCCGTTCCGGCGATCTTGATCCGGCGATTATCCTGCACATCATGGCGCGCGAGGAGCTTTCGCTCCATGAGGCCAACACGTTGATGAACAAACATTCCGGACTCTCTGGAATTTCGGGGGTGTCCTCCGATATGCAGGAGATCGTGAAAGAAGCCGGAACCAACCCCAACGCCAAACTGGCTCTCAATATCTACTGCTACCGCCTCAAGAAATACATTGCTTCCTATATCGGTGCCCTGAACGGAGCCGACGCCCTGATCTTCACCGCCGGTGTGGGTGAAAACTCCGAGACGGTGCGTCGCCTTACATGCGAAAATCTTGACTTCCTCGGAATCGCGTTAGATGATGATAAGAACAGGCGGGCACTGGCAGTCGAAGCTGATATCTCAACCGCAGACGCCCGCATCAAGACGCTGGTGATTCCAACCAACGAAGAGTTAGTCATCGCCCGTGACACCGTCAAGCTGGTCGTAGAGTAGATCAACAGACTAACCTGCCCTGCTTGGCTGCCATCACAAATCCCCTGTTACTGCTTTCTGCACATTGGTTTATGGGGAAATGGGTTCGTTTGGCGAAATTTTATACTCGTTGTATTGGGTTGGTATCTTTTCTGTTTCATCTACAACCTTCCGGCGGTTTTGTCCTCTTTATATGTCGGCGACGATGTAATCAAGGGTGGTGTGATCGGGATTTCGGTGGAGAAACCCACCCCAAGGGGTGGGCGACCTAGCTATCGATTACTTTGTGGGGGTGAATGAGATTCTAAACATCTTGATAATGCCATTTTGTATCTCCTTCTTGAGGGAGCTATGTAGGTCGAAACTCCTGTAGTTTCGACAATCTTTATTCTGGGCTTGCAGATGTCGAAACCACGCTCCGAGCAACGCTCGTGGCTCAGGTGTTTCGACCTACATTACTAAACAATTGTTTCATTTGGCTTTCCGTTTTATGAAGTCCCTATCTCTTTTTTGCAATTCAAGCATAACCTGCCTTACCCCGTTTACGTCAAATAACTTAATTGTTTCCCAATTGCGGTTTTTCGTCAATTCTCGAAGCACATCTCCCATAACGTCCGTATCCCAATTGGGATGATACTTGTAAATCTCGTGGACAAGCAAATCTGCTGCTTGAAGCGGAGGGCACTCCTTCCCAACAAATGCAATTTGCTTTATGTTCAATATATCACTGGCTTGTCGATCATCATTTACCCTTAGGTAGAGATCGTTTATGAAACTCGCTCTCTTGTTACCCTTTTCTACGAAAATTTTTAAGGTGTCATCGGTGGGGAGTTCTTTGGCGAACACCCCCAACTTATGCCAACATAGTTGAAGAAGAATCCTGTAAACATCGTTCTTTATGCCGTTCTTCCTGAGGGAGAGTTCTTCCCAAATAGTATGGAAGTCTTCTGGCTTTATGCCATAAACAATAATGTCAGCTGCATGCGATGAGACAATGTTTGCCAACTCAAGACTAAGTTTATGACTCCTCTCTCGTGCCCAACCGTCAAATTCGCCCCGCCCAGCATCGCAGTCTGCCCCGTGGAATACTTCTACACCATATTCGGATTTAGTCAAGGTGTTACACCACGCCTTCTGTAAGTCGACGGAACCTTGCTCAGACAAAATAACGCCACCAACTATAGCAAGCGGGGAACATGCATGGGTTCCACTATCATCTAAATGTG
>DAOUUR010000453.1 GCA_030668045.1 bacterium | reverse complement strand
CCTGACCATCTCTATGGCTGCTTCGCCACCGATAGCGGTGGCTACCAGATACCCGAGGTTGCTCAACAATTTGGTGGAGACGTCACGTTGAATTTCGTCATCGTCGATCACCAGTATTGTTTCGTTTCCGCCAACCGTATCGTCTGAGAACCCCCGGTCGGTCGATTCACCGGTGCTGGGGAAATATATGTAGAACGAAGTCCCCTCACCAACCTTGGTGCTCAGGTCCAGATATCCACCATGATCCTTGACCACAGCATCAACCACACTCAAGCCCAGACCCGAGCCGCGTTTCTTGTCGGTAGTCTTGGAAGTAAAGAAGGGGTCGAATATCTTCTGTGCGATATCGTCCGGAATGCCGCAGCCGGTGTCTGATATGGTCAGCCTGACGTATTCTCCTTTGGGTACGCGACCATACTCAACGGCCACCGCATCAGCATAATAATTCTCGGATTTGACAGTGATCCGGCCAACATCCTGCATCGCATCCCGGGCATTGACCAGAAGATTGGAGATCACTCTGTGAATCTGCGAGCCGCCGCCCTTGATGTTCATCAGATCTTCGGCAAGATCAATTTCGCAGGTCATGGTATCAGGCAGGGTGCCCATCTCTCTTATGGCATGGTGAACGATTGTGTTCAGGTTCATCACTTCCTGATTGTAGTGGCCTCTTCGGCCAAGAGTCAGGAGCTGCTGGTTGATGTCGGCGATTTTCTGTGCCGAGGTTTCGATATCATCCAGGTATACCAGAGCAGAATGATTTCGAGGCAATTCCTCTCGAATGAAATCAGGGTAAGCTATCATCGGAGCCAGTAGATTGTTGAAGTCGTGCGCTACCTGACCGGCAATTGTACCGGCCGTTTCAAGTCGTTCGGCACGAGACTGCAATTCCTGCAATCGTTTGGTCTCGGTGACGTCGCGGATAATTGCCTGGGCGCCGACGATTTCATTACCCTCAATGATTGGCACGGCATTTAATTCAATTTTGGCATATGAGCCGTCTTTCTTGACAAACTCGCTGTGATATCCTTCCACATCTTCCCCGGACGCACTGAGCTTGAAGGTCTCCATTGCCTGTGGAATTTCAGACTCGGGGACGAATTCGGCGACATTCTTGCCAATCAATTCTTCGGGCGAATACCCGAATATTCGTTTGATGGAAGGCGACACATATGAAATCGTGCCGTCTAATTTAGCTGCAAAAATCACGTCATAAATTCGTTCGGTTATATTTCTAAACTTCTCCTCATTCTCCCGCAGCGCCTCTTCTGCTTGCTTGCGCTCGGTGATGTCTTCTCCCGAACTTAGTGTCCCACACATGCCCCCAGTTTCATTTGTCAGTATGGTGTTATGCCACAGGATCATTCTCTCGCTACCATTTTCCGTTACAATCGGATTTTCGTACGTGGTAACGTTCTCAATTTCTCCTTGCATCAGCTTATCAAAAACTAAACGAACATCTTTTCGTAATCTTTCGGGCAAGCAGGTATCGAACCAGTTTCTTCCAACCAATTCTCCATTCTTATATCCGAGGGTAGCATGTCCGCTTTCATTCAGCATTGTGATAGTACCCTCTACATTCAGGGATACTATAATTTCTGCCGCAACATTGAGATAACTTTCGGCAGTTTCCTTACTTCTCCGCAACTGCTCCTCCGCCCGATTGCGTTCGGTGATGTCCAAAGCTGTGAATGTCACGCCTTTCGAGAGATCATCGAGGTCCAGCGGAGTGGAACTTAGCAGCACATCAATGATCTCGCCATCTTTACGCCGCAAGCGCGTCTCCACCGTTCCTGTGCCGTGTTCGCGGATCTGGGCGTATTTCTCTCGCCCCACATACTCAAAGTCCTCGTCAGTCGGGTATAGCATCCTGGCGCTCTGACCGGTCAGCTCCTCTTTCGAGTAACCTGTTATCTCACACATTCGTTCGTTGACCTGCATCAGCACGCGATCAGTAACCACCCCGATACCTGTGGGGGCCACTCGAACCACGCTTCGCAAACGCTCCTCGCTTTCCCGTAGCTGCACCTCGGCCCTCTTTCGCTCAGTGATATCCGTCAGTACACCATTCCAAAGAACAGAACCATCGGGCTGCAAGTTGGGATTGGAACTGCCCTTGATCCACACAACTTTTTTCTCGGGGGTAACTACCCTGAATTCATGTTGCCAGGTGGTCATCGTCTCGGCCGACATCGCAACTGATTTGTTGAACGCCTCGTGATCATCCGTGTGAATGTAGTCGTAAATATTATTTGCGTCCTGCATCAGGACGTCGGCTTTGATGCCAATCATGGCTTCGCTGGCATCGCTCATGTAGGGCAAGGATATGCTACCGTCCTTGTGCCGACCGAATTGAAATACACATCCAGGGATAGTTGTTGTTATATTTCTAAGTTGTGCTTCCTTTTCGATGAGATCGCGTACCATGGGCTTGGCAACACGGAGAGATAACGCAACTCCAAGGAAAACGAGCGCCACTGTGATTGCCAGGGCAAGTAACCCGGCTTTGATAAATGGTGCCCGGATTTCCGTCAGGTCGATCTTGGCTACAATACCCAGATCAAGTTCCGCCACCGGCTCATAGGCCGCCAGAACCTGCTCTCCGCGATAGTCAAGGCCTACAATCGTGCCCGATT
>DAOUUR010000620.1 GCA_030668045.1 bacterium | reverse complement strand
GTGTCGTCTTTTCGATACATCCATGTTCTCCAAGTGCAAGCGTTTTAGCTCATTTACAACAAAATCAATCCACTTGGAACATTATAAACAGAATGTATCTATCTGTATACAAAGAAGTTAAGTTTTATTCAGCAAACCCTATTTAACTCTATGGTCAGATGGCTGGTGTTATAGCAGCACGAGAAACAGAACAGTACAGTACAAAGAACAAAGCTTAGAAGGCAGATTCGAGCCAGAAATTTGCCATTTGTGCAAAGTCCATGAGATCGACCAGGCCATCTTCGTTTATGTCGGACTTTCTTGCGGCAGTGGCCCTTAGTACATTTCCGACCAGCTTAACACAATCGGAGCCATCAATTTGTCTGCCATCAATCAGAGCACCCGTAATTGACAAGCTCAGTATCTGATGTTTGCTCAACTGGGGGTTGAAATCCATAAGCTCAGCGATGATCTGCTGTGTATCGAACTTAAGTGTCAGATCTGTAAAACCGTCAGGGCCTTGCTCGCTACAATCGCATTCGTTGGCGTCTGTCACCGGTGTAATAACATCTTCCAGGCCGCTGCGGATTGGACTTATCCCTTCAAGTCGAATCGAGGCAACATCAATCTCAGTGACATCGAAATCCTCAGATCCAGGAATTGCTACCGGGAGCATACCTTTGCTTGATAGATTAAGCGGATTAGGGCAGCTAGCGGGTTTGATATCAAGAAGAATCGGGCCGGAACAGAACCCGGCCGGTGCCTGAGAAATAATCCAGTCTGGATCAGAGTTTTCAAAATCCGGAGTCGCACCGAGTATCGCGTCGTTGCCGCCACCGGTCTGGTCATATGCGACCTGGCCATCAGCTTCATCTAAACTCAAGTACAAGGCAAGATTAGTCTCGGAACCGTTAAGCTTTACGTACATTTTCTCCCAAATCTGCTGCTGAGTCAGTGGGATATCCCAGATTTGAACTTCGTCTATTAGCCCCTCATAGAAATTGCCTCCATCACCCTGTCTTCCGAGAACGGTTTGGGTCCCTATGAAGTCCCAAGCCGGATCAGTGTAGCCGCTGTATCCTGGCTTAAGATACACATTCTCTGTTATGATTCCGTCACGATAAACTCTTTCAAAATTTCCGTCGATGTCAAATACAACTGCGACATGAGCCCAGGAATCGTGAGGAATTCGATAATTCTCGAAATTGCGTCCATCGGCATCCTTTACTTTTAGTCTGCCTGTACCTCGATCATCTGAACCAATTGTAAACCGCGCATTATCATTGATATAGTAGTGAATCCAACAAGCATCCTGGTCGTGACCTCCACGCACCCAGTAGCTTTGATAATGGCTATCGGCATAAAGCCACATGCAGACAGTGTATGGACCGCTGGCGGGAAGTGACTGCTCATTGATAGAGACATAATCGTCGTCACCGTCGAAGCTCAATGCCGTCCCCATTGGGCATGGTACGAAAACGGTCACGTTTTTCTGCGCCATTATGGTCGTATCGTCGAGTGTGTAATCAGCCGAGATAATGATCATCTCGT
>DAOUUR010000256.1 GCA_030668045.1 bacterium | reverse complement strand
TGACCTCGATAGAAACACAACTCAAGACACCCGGCCCATCGGTTATCATAACGAATCGACCATGCGTTTTGATGCCGAAGCGGATAATGGACGAGCCATATGTTGTTGATCTTGATCTCTGTAACGGTTGTTCGGCCTGTTTCCGGATTTCGTGTCCGGCTATAGAAGCATCGGATGAGACCAACGAGCGCGGGCATCCCAAAGCGATTATCGACGCAACGCTTTGTACCGGTTGTACGCTTTGCTCGCAGATTTGTCCGACTGAGGCAATCATACTTCAGAGCGCATACGTGAAAGGATAGATGATGGCTAAAGACAGTTTCAATATATTGATTGTTGGTGTTGGTGGCCAGGGTGTGTTGTTGGCTTCGGAGATTCTTTCTGAGGTGGCAATGACGCACGGCCTTGATGTCAAGAAATCGGAAGTTCATGGCATGGCCCAGCGTGGTGGGGTGGTGACCTCGCATGTGAAAATTGCCCCGAAGGTATATTCGCCAACCATAGAATATGGTCAGGCCGACGCGTTGATTGCTTTTGAGCGAGCTGAGGGATTGCGGGCTATCGACGGAATGAAAAAAGATGGCGTGGCTATTGTGTCCACGACCAAACTTGTCCCGGCGATTGTCACCTCGTCTAAACAGTTCAACTACCCCGACGATCCGGTTGGCGAAATGAAAAAGAAGGCTGATCGTGTTATCGACGTTCAGGCCGATAAGCTGGCCGCTGAACTGGGCAACCCGCGTCTGGTCAATACTATAATGCTCGGCGTCCTGTCCAATTTCCTTCCGTTTGAAGAGAGCCTGTGGAAGAAAGTGATCGAGGGGAGAGTCAAAGAGAAATTTGTTCCGATAAACATTACCGCCTTTGAGGCCGGGCGGCGAATCCGGTTGGAGACGGCAAGAGCGTGACAGGCATGTCTCAGTTGATGCTGATTATCAACCCGGGTTCGACATCGACCAAGACCGCTCTGTTCGACGGCGAGAAGGAAGTTTCAGGCGAGGTGATTCGTCATGACAGCACCGAGCTGGGAAAGTTTGAGAACGTGGCCGACCAGTTTGATTATCGCATGGAGGGAATCAATGCCTGGATTGAGTCGCTTGAGATACCGGAAGGTGGCCTTGCGGCGGTGGTCGGTCGTGGCGCTCCGCTTCGTCCGCTTGAAGGTGGTTCGTATCGGATAACAGATCTGATGGTTGATGACCTCCGCAACATTCGCTATTCCAATCATGCCTCGAATCTGGGCGCGATCATCGCACACCATCTGGGTGATCGATTTGGTGTTCCGGCTTTTGTATCTGATCCGATCACCGTTGACAACTTTACCGATGTTGCGCGGATCAGTGGCGTTCCGGAAATCGAACGCAAGTGCCGAGTTCATGCGTTGAATATAAAAGAGGTTTGCCGTCGGCAGGCTGCCGCGATTGGTAAGACACTTGAGGATGTCAATTTTGTGGCCGTTCATATGGGAGGCGGGATTTCGGTGGCCGCACTTGAGGCGGGAAAGGTTGTTGACGTCAACGATGCGCTCATCGGAATGGGACCGTTCTCGCCCGACCGCGCCGGGGCGGTACCGATTGGCGGACTGGTGAAGCTGTGCTATTCGGGCAAGTTTACAGAGAAAGAGTTAGTTGCAAAACTCTCAAAGAAATCTGGCCTGGTGGCCTATGTTGGCTCGGCTGACTTGATTGAAGTTGAGAAGATGATCGACGGCGGCGATGAGAATGCGCTATTGTATTTCAATGCGATGGCATACCAGATCGCTAAAGAAATTGGGATTGCTGCGACTGTTCTCAAGGGTGAGTTCCAATCAATCGTGTTGACGGGCGGGATGGCTCATTCGGCGAGACTGGTTAGCGAGATACGCAGCTATGTTTCATATCTGGGAGATGTTTCGGTTGTGCCGGGAGAATTTGAAATGGAGGCGCTAGCTGCGGCCGGAGTACGATTCTTGACTGGCGCCGAAGAGTTGAAGGAGTACTAAGACGTGACGGGGAATGACAGATGACACCAAGACCGATATTGTCATCCGATGAATTGATCGCTCGAGCTATCGAGTATGCCGGAGCCGGTCGCAAACGCACCGTAGCGGTAGCGGCGGCGCAGGATGTGGATGTTATCGGTGCGATGGCTCAGGCCGAGGCTGATGGTTTCCTCAATGGCATACTTGTTGGCGATGCCGATAAGATTACGGCGATGGCCGGTGATGAGTCAATCGACATTGACCGTCTCGAAATCGTTGATGTCAAGGATGTCACAGCGGCGGCGCATCATGCCGTTAAGCTGGCTTCCGAGGGCAAGGCCGATGCAATCATGAAAGGCTTTCTCCCGACTTCATCGTTGCTGAAGGTGGTGCTGGATAAACAGTATGGTCTAAGGGGTAAGAACACGCTTTCGCATTGCGCAGTGCTCGACATCCCCGGTTACCATAAGATGATCAACATGACCGATGGCGGCATGGTGGTTAAGCCGGACCCGGATACGAAATTTCAGATTCTGGAGAACGCCGTCATGGTGGCCCGGGCACTGGAGCTTTCACCGGTCAAGGTTGCGGTGTCGGCAGCGACCGATAGTTTTTCTGATGCTGTGCCGCACATTCCCTCGGACATCAATGTTGTTATCCCGCAGGCTAAAGAGAAGCTTGGGGATATCGTCATTCAGGGACCGGTTTCTTTCGAACTGGCTACGTCAAAGATTGGTTTTGAGTATCAGGATGAGACCGGGTTAGTTGTCGGCGATGCTGACATCTTCCTAATGGATTCGATAGAGGAATGTAACCTGGTGGCCAAAGCGTTGATTCAGTTTGCTCAGGCAGTTTTTGCCGGTGTGATTGTGGGCGCCAAAGTTCCGGTGTCGCTGGTTTCGCGAACCGATACGATCAAGAATAAGAAAGCCTCGCTCGCAATTGCCTGCATCCTGGCCGACTACTATGATCGCAACAAGGTCTGGCAGTAAGGGAGAATGACGATGGAAAAGACCGCGCAGATGACTATTCCCGAGGTTCACTCCTTCGAGCAGATCGTTGCCCGAGCGAAAGAAAAATCAGCAACCAAACCGGCCCGTGCCGTTCTCGTTGATACTTCCAATGCTGAGATGGTAACGGCGTTTGAGAAAGCTGCCGGTGAAAAATTGATCGAACCGGTGTCGATTGCGGATGCCGAAGATGCAAACAAGGCGGCAACTGTTGCCCTGCAGATGGCTGTTGGTGGTGAGGTTGACCTGATTGTCAAGGGTGGCTTTCCGCACATAGAATTCCTGCGGCAGATGTTGGATCGGACAGTACCGTTTGTGGGCAGGGGGAAGCTTGTCTCCCACATTGGTGTTATCGATACCAAACAGTACGGCAAATTGCTCTTTGTTACCGACGCCGGGCTTACCGTGCAGCCTGATTTGAAGCAAAAGCTGGCGTTGATACAGAATGCTGCCGGATTTGCCGCGAAGATCGGGGTAGAGATGCCACGAGTGGCTCTTCTGGCTGCAGTTGAGGTTATTTATCCTCAGATGCCGGTGACGACCGATGCTGCTATTCTGGCCAAGATGTCTGAACGCAAACAGATCAAGGGTTGTCTTGTCGATGGTCCGTTGTCGTTTGACGTGGCGATTGACATGGCTGCAGCCCACTCCAAGGGGATCACCAGTTCGGAGGTTGCCGGGCAGGCCGATATTCTGGTAGCGCCAACTATCGAGACGGCTCATGGAATCTACACGGCGATGTCGCTGTACGGCAAATCCGAGGTTGGTGGCGTTATTCTCGGAGGCAAGGTGCCGGTAGCCCTGGCGTCACGTTCTGACTCGGTGTCGAACAAGTACCGCTCAATTGCACTTGCGGTCCTGGCGAGCTAAAGCGACCCCCCACCCGCTGCCAGCCCAAAGTTTTCTTGACTATAGCATTCAACTCGCTTATTATCAGCCAATTACGGAGGTTTCCGAGTTTCGGGAAGCGGAGATGAGGTTGATGTGGTTTATGCTGTAGTTCTGGCTGGTGGTAAAGGCGAACGGTTCTGGCCGTTGTCGCGAATTAGTCACCCCAAACAATTTCTCAAATTGACATCTGATCGTACCATGTTGGAGGAAACGATTGATCGAATCCTTCCGCTGATTCCAATCGAGCAGGTTCGGATCGTTACCGGTCAGTCGATGCGTGACTTCATTCTCGACAACATAAACTATCTAAACGAAGTCCATCTGTTGGGTGAACCGGTCGGACGAAACACTTGGACCGCCATCGGTCTTGCGGCCGTACATCTGCAGAAGACTGATCCTGATGCCGTCATGGTGGTGCTGTCGGCTGATCACATCATTCGACCGCCGGAGCGACTTCTCGAAATCCTTCGTGCCGGTATTAGTATCGCTTCGGATAGTGATTCTCTGATCACAATCGGGATCGTACCAACTCGCCCCGAAACAGGGTACGGCTATATCAAAACTGGCGAGTCGTATGAAGCCTGTGACGCCGGGAACGTCTTCCATGTTTCGGCCTTTACCGAGAAGCC
>DAOUUR010000168.1 GCA_030668045.1 bacterium | reverse complement strand
TGTTGAATCGCCAATTTGATAGATTGGACTGGGATGCTGATGTTGCCAGACAACGGGACAGGAAACCTGTCCTCAGGAGATTGCCTGCCGCTGCTGTACACGTATATTCCAGGGGGGAGGTTATAATCGCAATAATTGGCCTGATTTGCGGCGCGGTTTTGGTAGTTGTTCTTCTTTCCCTGCTGATGCGACAGCGAGACGTGGCTAAGAAACTGGCACAACTTCGAAACGACTGGGGCAAGATTCCCGCTAATGCATTGGATATCGAATCAGCAAGAATACTCTTTGAGTGTAACATCCCGGACTCTCCTGAGCACGCCTACACCGTCGATGAAGATACGTGGGCCGATCTGGATTTTGATGACATCTACGCCCTAATAAATCGCACCACGACACCAACTGGCGCTCAATACTTGTTCCATATGCTGAAACATCCGGTTGTCGAAAATGGAGTACTGGAAGATCGGGAAAGGCTAATTGATCGTTTCTCCAATGATCAAAACCTGAGAGAAAAAGTACAACGTGCGATTCGAGGTCTGGGAGAGATGAACGCCAAGTACTTACCATACTTACTATGGAAGCCTCTGCCCGACAGACCGTCTTATGCGAAGTACCTGCCCGTCCTGAGTGCCGGTTCCATTCTGGCCCTTCTGCTGGTCGTGTTCGGTTTCCTGCACTTCACCATACTAATTGGAGTTTTCCTTGTTAATCTTGCGATTCGACTTTATGTGAAACGAAGGGTCGATATCTTCCTCTACTCATTTCAGTATCTCGGAATTCTGATTGGTGCTGCAAGAGAGCTCTCCACCTTGAAAGACGATGAGATAGCCGGTGTTCGGAGTACGCTGAAGAGTAACCTGGAAGGAACCAGGATCATTGAAAAGATAGTATGCGCTTTGCAATTTGAAGATTCACTTGGAGTCATGGAATATCTGAATATATACTTCCTGTGGGACGTCTCTGGTTTCTATTCAGCAATCAATAGAATCAAACACCACGTGGAAGAGCTGAGAAGTCTCTACAATATGGTGGGATATTTGGATGCCATGATTGCGGTTGCTTCTTTTCGTATGGACCATGACACTTTCTGCCGTCCGTCGTTCACCGCTGATGCAAAACGGTACCGCGTCAATGGCGCCTACAATCCGCTACTGCGCGACCCCGTCTCTAATTCCTTTGAATTTGATACTCCAGATTACATTGTTACCGGTTCAAATATGGCCGGTAAGACTACTTTTATCAAGACAATGGCCGTCAATGCCATTCTCTCCCAGACAATCAATACGTGTATGGCAAAGGAATATGAAGGGCCGCTTGTTCGAGTCATTTCATCAATGATGCGAGAGGACAACCTCCTATTGGGAAAAAGCTATTTCATGGCCGAGGTTGAATCAATCCTCAGACTCATAAGAGCATCAGAATCCGATGCTACTCATCTGTTTCTATTGGATGAAATATTCAGGGGTACAAATTCTGTTGAACGCCACGCGGTATCCATTGAGGTTCTTAGATATCTTGCAAACAAGAAGGATTTTGTACTGGTGGCAACCCATGATTTGAAGTTGAGTGAAACACTTAGTCATGAGTATCAGAATATTCATTTTCAGGAAGAAGTAGGTGAAGAGGGACTGGCATTTGATTACAAACTGCACCCCGGTTCATCTACAACCAGGAATGCAATCGCACTCCTGAAACATGTCGGTTATCCAACCAGCATAACCCGGAATGCAACCGACCGAGTCAATGATGCCGGAGCGTGAGCGAGCGTCGATTTTATCCTTGTTTGGAACATTTGCCCTTTGTTAGTTTGGGGTTGAAATCAGGACACCAACGTCGGGTTGTCATCTTAGGCTGTCACTAACTTTAATAACAGGAGGTCGGAGATGAAATTGAACGTAAAAGCATTCGCGCTCACCAGTGCCGTGGTCTGGGGATTGTGCCTTTTCTTCATCACCTGGTGGATCATTTTCTTTGATGGTATCACCGGTGAGACACTCTTAATCGGTAAATTGTATCGTGGTTATTGTGTAACCCCAATCGGAAGTGTCATTGGACTGGGGTGGGGATTGATTGATGGATTGATCGGAGGGGCGATCTTTGCCTGGCTGTATAATTTCTTTGTTGGGCGTACATCGCAGACAACCGGCGCGTAGCGGCTGAACGCGAGCAGAAATGGTTTGGCGGTTTCGCTCGGTATATCGCGTGTTGAGGTGGAATCTGGTCGCATTAACAATCTAAAGAAAGCCCGACGATGCCACCAACATCGAACAAAATCCTCCGGACGCTCCTCGGCGAAATAGCCGCCCACGATAAGCCGGAGAATCGGCATAATTACCAGCGGTTCCACAAAGAGAAGCTCAAGCAACCCGAAGGGCTCAATGCGACGACTCTCCGGATAATCTCAAAGCAATGCTTCAAGAGTCTCGAAGAGGCACCGGTAGACGATATTCTCTCAATCGGTGACGATCTGCTGGCCTCCGGAGAGCGGTACATGAGATTTTTCGCCTTCGACTGGGCTCTCAAAGTCAAGAAAGAGTACCGGCCGAAACATTTTAAGCTCTTCGAGGCGTGGCTTAAGAAGTATGTCGATAACTGGGGAGCGTGCGATCACCTTTGCACCGGCCCGATCGGTAACTTGGTGTATCAGTTCCCCGAGGTCGCCACAAAGATACACCCGTGGACCAAATCGCGCAACCGGTGGCAACGACGGGCAGCTGCGGTCAGCCTGATCGTACCCGTCAGAAACGGGGAACTTCTGAGCGACGTCTTCTGGACGGCCGACATTCTCCTGAAAGACACCGATGATATGGTCCAGAAGGGGTATGGCTGGATGCTCAAAGAGGCGACCAGCGAATTTCCGGCCGAAGTGTTTGCGTACGTTATGAAAAACAAGCGGGAGATGCCGCGAACCGCCTTGCGTTACGCTATCGAAAAACTCCCTCCGGCAAAGCGCAAAGAAGCAATGAAAAAAGACTGGTAACCCGCATTGAATCGCTACAGATAACGAGGCATCGGACGGTCTGCCACGAGAGCGAAAACCAGCCGAAGTGGAGGAACATTTGAAACGGATACAATTTCTAAGTGACCGTCTGGTTGACCAGATAACCGAAGGTCGCAAGACCGCCAGTGTGCCCAATCTGGGCGAAGTTGATGTGACCTAGGCGGCAGCTCTTGTTTGGCCTCTACAATAAGATAGTGCTTTCCCGGCTCTCCGGCGCGGTTGAGTCCGGCAATCTTGATCTGGAGCTACTAACGAAAGACGACGCCCGCCTGCTACCGGCTACATAGGTATCAAGGTACCGACTCCCCCCTTCTCTTTGAAAGTGGATTCGCCACTGACATAGCCACGTGTGGCTGTTGATTTTCTCTCCGTAGTGCATATATTGGCAGTCGGAATAACTTTGAGCAGACAGGCCGCATGAACCGATTTTTTGATTTCACACCCCGCCAATTGAAATGTATCGCTGTGTTGAGCGGTACGATTGTGATCATGGGCGGGTATCTGCTGGTTCGCTCGTATGCCTTCACACCACCCGATGCTCCCCGTCTGGAAGTTCATCTTGGGGAACAACAGGAATTCACCGGCATTTTCATCCTTGATCCAAACACCGCCCCGCCCGATTCGCTGGAGTTGCTTCCTGGGATTGGTCCGGTACTGACCGACCGTATAGTCCAGTTCCGCGAGCACACACCTTTTGAGACTGAAATCGACATAACCAACGTGAAGGGAATCGGTCCTAAATTATATGAACAGATCAAACCATACTTGAGGGTGCGCCGATGGTAGAAGCGCCGGACATGCTCGTCGGCCTCGACCTGGGAGACCAACGCTGCCATCTCGCCCGCGTCGCGCTACAGACTGGCCGTCCGGAGATAATGGCGCTGGTATCGATTGAACTGGAACAGCTGGCCGGGCATCAACTACTTGATGAAGGTCGCGTCATCTATTCTGTTCGCGATGATTTAGTAACAGTAAAGAAGATCAGCCTTGACGAAGTTGTAACCGATCTGATTGACTCGGCAGCACGGTTTGAACTGGCGCAATCGCTGCTTGAAGATGAGCGCAAATTTTATTTTGATATTATCCCAACCGGTCCCGAGAACCGATTCCTGGGGACAATCACCCGCCGCGAACGCGCCGACCAACAGTTCATCTCCGTCCTGCCCGATCATCCGCAATCCGACACGAAGGATCAAGAGGGGCTTGCCCCCCTCTGCCGGGCGAGGGCTGTTGCGCTCGGGATGGGGTACCTGTCTTTCTGTCACCGTGACGCCGGCGAGTTGATCTGTCTGGCCGATTTCACCGATCGGTTGGTCTCGGTCTGCTTTGTTCATCACGATAACATCGTAGGTCTGGACCGTCTCAAGATCGACAGCTTTGATCTCGCGTCGGATACCGGTATAGGGAAAATGGCGGTTGAATTCAAGACAATGGTTAATTTCAAGCTGACATCGCTATTCGACAATGGCGTAACGGTGCCATTGTCGGCGTTGCTGATCAATCGTGACGCCCAATCCGACATCGGCGCGGGGCTGGGCGAGTATTTCCCCAACATCCTTGGCGCTCCCCGGATCAATACCGGATTTTTCTCCGAGCCGTCGACGGCAAATTCGCTCCCTCTACCGGACTATCTGGTGGCCCTCGGGTTGACGGTCAAATAGCCTTGCCTGAGGCACAATTCCTGCCTATCTTTGTTGCGCCAAACGGCTTACTTTTTGAGGTGTACAATTGCCAGGAAAGAAACACGTTAACAGAGCGGTATATCCGGGCACATTTGACCCGGTGACCAATGGCCATATCTCGTTGATCGAGCGCGCTTGTACGATCTTTGACGAACTCGTTGTGGCGGTGGCACGCAACACCGGCAAGAGCCCCTGTTTTGATTTTGATGAACGTCTCGATCTGATGACGAAGTCGCTGGCCAGGAAGCCATGTATCGACAAGATCAAAGTTATCGGCTTTGACGGTCTCCTGGCTGATCTCGCCGGAGACCTTGGAGCTGGGGCGATTATCCGAGGTTTGAGAGCAGTCTCCGATTTTGAGTATGAATTCCAGATGGCGCTGATGAATCGCAAAATTGCACGTGATGTCGAAACAGTTTTCCTGATGCCGTCGCTCTCATGGGTGTACCTGTCATCGACAATTGTCAAAGATGTTGCCCGTCACGGCGGCGATACAAAGGGGCTGGTACCAACGCCGGTTCACAAAGCCCTGACAAAACGATTCAACAAGCCCATCAAACGATAAACCCTACCGGGAAAGATCAGATGTCAAAAGATCCAAAAGAAAGAAACAACGATAGCGCTCCCGAACAAACAACGCAGCAGATTCCACTGACTGAATTGATACGAACCCGTCGGCAAAAAGCTGTCGAGATGAGGAAAAATGGTATCGACCCATACCCGTATCGATTTGAACGCAGCCATCTGATCACCGACCTACTGGAGAAATTCGAGGAGCTTTCATCGGACGAAACTGTCTGCCGTATTGCCGGACGGATCATGCTCAAGCGGAAGATGGGCAAGTCGTTCTTTGCCGATGTGCGCGACGGAAGCGAGCGGCTCCAGATTTATCTCAAGTTTGATATCATCGGCGAAGAATCGTTCAACCTGTTCAAAACAATCGACCTCGGCGATATCATCGGCTGCGAGGGTACGGTCTTTGTCACCCGCACCGGTGAGCGTACCCTGAAGGTCACTTCGTTTGAACTGCTCACCAAAGCGCTGCACCCGTTGCCGGATAAACATGCCGGCCTGGTCGACAAGGAACAGCGTTACCGTCGCCGTTACGCCGATCTGATTGTCAATCCCGAAGTACGCGAGACGTTCCGGAAGCGGACCGAGATCATGCAGCACATTCGCGATTTTCTCAACGGCATACG
>DAOUUR010000584.1 GCA_030668045.1 bacterium | reverse complement strand
ATTCCCACCGATGGTCACACAGATGATCTCGGTTGGTGAAAAGACCGGTGGTCTTGATGACATGCTTAACAAGATTGCTGATTTCTACGACGAGGAAGTCGATGAGGCAGTAACGGCGCTGACCTCGGTTATTGAACCGATAATCATCGTTGTTATGGGTGTCGTCATTGGCGGTATCCTCATTGCAATGTATCTGCCGATGTTCGACATCATTGGTAAGATCTGATGCAGGCGGCCTCGGGGAGAGGGCGGCTCATATAGGATAAGACTAGAAGGACGGCGTCGGTTACCCGGCGCCGTTTAATATTTATGGGCGATAAGGTAAGAAAAGTAGGTAGCAAGCTCGGGTGGTATCTGCCACTCCGCCTTGCGACATTTGTAATTGTCTTTGCGGTGGTCGTGCTTTGGATGCGCAACCCTGGCTTTCTCCGCGACCAGTTTGTTCTATATTCGTTCCTGACGCTCTGTTTTACGCTGCTGCTGGCGTTTGATCGTCGCGGTAAGCTGCGGTACGCTGCCAAGCTGACAGTGGCCCTCCAGTTTCTCTTTGAGATATCAATCGAATCGGGAATCATCTACGCCACCGGTAATGTTAATTCGCAATTCTCGGCGCTGTTTATCCTGACCATTGTCTCCGCTTCGCTGGCCTACCGTCTGGTCGGATCGTTGTTGGTGGCATCACTGGTGTCGTTTGCCTACGCGTTTATCATCTGGCTTGGCCTCAGTAGTTCAGTCGATGCCCAGCTTTCACTCGATGCTTTGCAGACGATATTTATTGCCCAGGAGAGTGTTTTCTATTCCATCTTTCTGCACATTCTCATTTTCTATCTGGTGGCCTTCATTTCCGGCTATCTGGCCGAACGACTCCGACACCAGGACAAGGAGTTGGCCAATACATCGCTTGCTCTCAGGAAAGCCCGGCTGGAGACCGATGATATCCTGCGGCATGTTAACTCAGGACTGCTCACTCTTGATTCTCGTGGCTTTGTGGTCTATTTCAACCGGGCTGCGGAAAGAATCCTTGATTGTCGCGAAGTTGAGGTGCGGGGGCTGCGGTGTCAGGAAGCTTTCTACGAGCGGATGCCAGCGTTGGTAGAGTGCCTGGATAATGCGGTTGACAATGGCGTGGAGCACCCCAGACGAGAGATCGAGATTTTGGCCAGGAATGGTACGGTTGTGCCGCTGGGACTTTCTACATCGATTCTCACCGAAGAAGATCACAAGTTGCGAGGTGTGATTGCCATTTTTTCAGACCTTACCGAGGCTAAGCGGCTGGAAGCCAAAGTCCGGACGGCTGACCGGTTGGCCGCGATTGGGGAATTGTCGGCATCGATTGCTCACGAAATCCGTAACCCGCTGGCTTCAATATCAGGCTCAGTCGAAGTGCTCAAGAGTGAGCTTAATGTCAGCGGCGAAAATGAGCGCCTCATGTCGCTGATAGTCAAAGAGTCGCACCGGCTCAGTCTCATTCTCACCGATTTCCTCTCGTACGCACGGATAGATCGACCCAATTACACCAAAGTGGAGTTGTGTCACCTGGTGGCGGAGATTATCGAAATCCTCTATCACCACGAATCATTCTCAGACAAGGTCGAGGTTCGGTTTGAGTCGGCTGAGTCAATCGTCTATGTGGTGGGCGACGAAGGATTGATCAAGCAGCTTCTGCTCAATCTGGCGGTCAATGCCTGCGAGGCTTTTGAAGGGCGGGGAGGCCGCCTGGCCTTCCGGTTGTCGATCAACAGGAAACGAGGTAGGGTGGAACTGGGGGTCGATGATGACGGACCCGGAATGCCACCTGAGGTAATCAAGAAGATGTACCAGCCATTTT
>DAOUUR010000540.1 GCA_030668045.1 bacterium | reverse complement strand
TCGACCGGCAGCGACGACTGCAGCGCGAGAGCCACGTCTCGCAGCGGCTCCTCGGTGGCGTTGCTGACGACGATGAGGCTCAGCACCGCGTCCAGCTCGGGCGGCACGCAGGCCGGTCTTGTCGTTGGCGCGAAGCTCGGGGGATATAAAGGAAGAATAATCGGGGTCAGCGTCGATAAGGGTGAACGTGGCGACCTGCCGTACGAGCTCGAACTCGCAAAATTAGGAACCGAAGTCGCCCATGGGATCGGGGTGTCTATGGACCTCACGGAAGCTGATTTTACCGTTGACTATGGCTACTTGGGCGGTGGATATGGAGTAGTCGGCGCATTGGAGCGAAATGCAATTCGGCTGATGGCGACAACCGAAGGTATCCTGCTTGATCCAGTTTACACTGCTCGGGCCTTCGGGGGAATGATTGACATGATCAAACAGGGTGTTTTTGCACCGGATGAGACCGTCTTATTCTGGCATACAGGCGGCGCTCCGGCACTCTTCGGATATGCGCGAGAGCTTTGACCCCCAACAGCGAATTCGAGCTTCTGGTTGACTGTGAGTACTACTACAATCGTCGTCACGCCTATTTCGAAACCAATACAGGAGCATTCTCTGTCAGGAGGCGAAGCCCTTCGATTTCGCCGCATGAAGAGTCGATTAGCCCGGACTTCTCACCGAGTTCCGAAGCGAAACAGTCGAGATGGTGCTGCATGCTAGGCTTGCGACATTAGACCCCCAAGGGCCATGTCCTCCTATCTGATACGTCGAGGAGGCCTGCTTGTCACGTAGCCCTCGCGAAGACGGAAGGGAGCGAAACGACGTCCCGCGGCGGACGCGGGATGTCATATCGGCTGACTTGAGCCGATAGTTGGTGAGAAGTTCGGGTTAGCGCCCAAGCATAGGCGAGTCGTCCCGGCGTTTTCTCAATATCCTCTGGATACGTTCACAACGCGGTTGGATTTTCTTCGTCCTCATCTTTGAATGCGAGACAAGCGTAGAAACGGCGGCAACGCCTATCGAGATCGCTGGGTGCCGACGACAAATCAACGGTGTTCGGTTCGGGAGAAAATCCGTGATGCCACGTGCTGCAATCAGTATTTCTGCCCTCTCAATAATGCTCTGGTCAGCGATCGCCTTCGGTTTGTCTGGCCTATCGCCACAAAATCCGGTTGGATTTTTCTACCGCCTTTCTGAGTAGGCAGTTACAGAGCGGGGTCGCTCACTGATCAAGTATATGATTTGTCGGCACTCCTGATTCAAGCAGAGATACACGATTGTTTCCTGGTTTTTGTGCATTCTTTGTGCTTGCTTTTTCTGCGCAAATGCTTAAGTATATGACAGAAATAGAACTAAAGACATATACTTTAGCAAGGGGAGAAGCATGGTTCAACCTTCAAACGGTATCGCTGACAAGACTCTGAAAGCATTTCGGAGACGGAAGATTCTTACTATTGTAGATGTGGCCGAACTGATACACAGCACGATACATACGGCTCGAAGGCGGCTGAAGGAGTGGAAAGCGTATAACAGCTACAACAAAAATGGCCGGTATTACACGCTGCCGGATGTGCCGACATTTGACGCTGCCGGGCTGTGGCGCTGGCGTGGTGTTTTCTTCTCAAGATACGGGAATCTGACACAGACACTGATTGAATTGGTTCGCAGGTCAAGAGCGGGGCTTGCTGCGGCCGAGATGCGAGAGCTGCTCGGGCTTGATCCACGCTCTTTTCTTTCTGCATTCGCAGATCACCCCCAGCTCAGACGGGAGAAAACTCAGGGGCGGTTCGTCTACTATTCCGCCGATCCGGCCATTTACTCCAAGCAACAGCAACAACGCTCAATGATGAGCAAGACGGCGAGACCGCCCTCGGATCTTGAAGCGATTGCGATCCTGGTTGAGAGAATCAAACATCCACAGTTGAGCATTGAATCGCTCTGCGGGGAGCTGGCAAAGAAGAAGCATCACGTGGGCCCTGAGACCGTATGCAATCTGTTCACTTACCATGGATTGGCAGGGGAAAAAACGCCACATTCTCCTTTGTGACCAGTCTTTCGGCTTATCTGCATAAACTCACAGCTGATATCTCACTTGGCCGTCTCTT
>DAOUUR010000616.1 GCA_030668045.1 bacterium | reverse complement strand
TGAACATTACCAATATGTGGTGGACAATTTTCCGGAATCTGAGTACTATCTTCAGGCACGTTTCGCCGTTATCTGGCTTGAGGAGACTTACCGCAGTCCGGGAGATTCGACCTTGATAGAGGCCTATACAGCCTTTGCTGATTCGTTTCCCGATTCGTATTGGGCTGGTGAGGCGATCAAGAAAACAACATATCAAGCACCAGAGCGGCCACCGGCTGACCGTGGCCGTGAAGAACGCCTGGCCGAGGCAGAGAAGACGGTAGATGATGAAAGACTATCCGCGGCCAAAGTGGACACAACTGATCAGACCGGGGGTTATGTAGATCAGCGCATGGCGGCATACATAGGTCCCAATGGTGACACCCTGGTGCTCCTGACTGATAGGCCTACCGAAATTATCGAGCCATTTGAGTTTCCTACCGAAGCGTATGGCGAGATGTTTGAGGATTTCTATCTCTATTTTCAGATCCAGCTTGATTTCTCGGGCAAAGTTACAGATTATGATCTGAAAATCAGATGTAATGTGGATGAGATCAACGAACGAGCATCGCGAACCGTAGCTTCAATGACTTTTGACCCGCTGTCAGTTTCCAACAAGGTCGTCCAGAACAACATGTCTTCTGATGAAACCGGTGGCTACTGGTTTGTTTACAAATACACAATCGACGTACCGGATTATTTGAAATGAGCAAAGTTGCGTGTCAGGATACACTCATCACAAAAAAGCGGCATCTTAGTCAGGACTATTTCTCGCTGACATTCTCTCCGGTATCCCGGGCCGACCGTTGCGTACCCGGTCAGTTTATCCATTTGCTACTGCCATCGACCGACGTAATATTCCGACGGGCTTTTTCGGTAGCCAGTGTTTCCGAGGATGGCAACGAGTTGGAGATTATCTTCAGGGTTGTTGGTCGAGGAACGACACTGCTGGCTGGTTTGGCGAAGGGTGATCGGGTGAATATTCTGGTTCCACTGGGCAACAGGTTTACGATGCCCCGCAAGAATGAAAGAGTCCTGCTTATCGGCGGAGGGATTGGTTTTCCACCGATGATGTTTCTCGCCTCTCGCCTGCTGGCGAAAGGACACCCGGCTGACAAGATTGAGTTCTTCTATGGGGGACGCTCGAAAGATGACATCCTTGAGAGAACGCGCATAAAGAAATTGGGTGTACGTTTCCATCCAGTGACCGAAGATGGCTCGTTAGGTGAAAAAGGATTGGTTACGCAGCCGGTGGAGCGGGTTATTGGCGAAACGACCGGAGAGAAGATGCGCATGTACGCATGTGGACCGGAGCCGATGTTGAAAGCGGTCGAAGCGCTTGGAGTCAAACAAGGAGTGCCCGGTGAGATATCGGTGGAAGCGCCGATGCCGTGTGGGTTCGGTGTTTGTCTTGGTTGTGTCCTGCCACTTAAGGCCGGAGGTTACACACGCGTCTGTACCGACGGACCGGTCTATCCGTTTGGAGAGGTGGCTCTATGATACCCGATCTGAAAGTGCGGCTGGCCGGAGTAGAATTCACTAATCCGATCATGACAGCTTCGGGATGTTGCGG
>DAOUUR010000040.1 GCA_030668045.1 bacterium | reverse complement strand
ATGCCGGTAATACGTGGAGCGACCACCGGAACTCCGAAAGCCATGGCTTCTATCAGCACAACCGGCACTCCCTCCGCAAAACTTGTCATTACAAAGACATCAGTCTCAGCGTAGTGCTCACGCAACTGTGCCTGGGACCGATAGCCGTGGAACGTAACACAATCACTCAGTCCTTTTTCACGGACAATTGACTCAAGCACCAGTCTCTCCGGTCCGTCACCGACCAGATTGAGATGAAGATTCGGATCCCGACCGGCAAGAATCGCGAAGGCCTCGAGCAAAATCGGCAACCCCTTGACATAGTCGAATCGTCCGACAAACAAAATAGTCCGCCCGCGTCCCTTGTTCCGACGTGTATCCGCCCGCTCCGGATCGATACCGCAATGAACAACGTGGAGTCGATCCCAGCAGTCACGATTAGACCAAAGCATGGCCTGACTCCGCGCATGATGGCTCACACAGATCGTAAACAGCGATTGCTCGATTTTTTCTTTCAGCCGCCACCGGCGCGGCTCGGAAAGAATCCCGAATCCGTGCAGTGTCATGCTGTAGGTAAGATCGCCGATCTCCCCAGCAAGCATGGCCACATACCCGCTTGCATCGGGAGCATGATTATGGACGTGGGTCAACCCCTGCCGTTTCATCCGCGATGCCACAAGCCCTGCCTCGGCAAAGTAGAAAATCTGGTAGCGCAATGACCGCAGTCCTGGTGACCGAACGGTCAGCGCAAGCCACACACAGCGAAAGTATCGACCCGGCGAGAGAAACAGGAGCCTAAGATGATCGGACAGAAGGCGCCACGGGGAGCAGGGCAGAAGATAGTGCGTTCCCTGGCGTTCCTGACGCTGTTCCTCCGTTCCCTGTTCCCGTTGTGCCGGACGACGGACTGAAATCGTCTCAATGTGCAGTCCCGCCTTGCGCAGGCTCGCGATCTCACGCTGGATGAAAGTATCCGTCGCGCGCGGGTATTCACCGCAAAGATATGCCAGGCGAGCCATCACGTTTGCTGCTCAACAGATAGGGCCTTAGGTGTGGATTCGACGGCTTCGGGAACCGGCAGGTCGGCCGCGTCCGCTTTCTCAAGCGATCGGTGTATCCCTTCCTGCCAGGAATATTGTGGTTCCCATCCCAGCGAAGAAACAATTTTCCTATTCGTATACTGTAACGGCTTGCACTGTGAGTGCAAACGTGACGGCACGAACAACCCCGGAATCTTCGCTGTTCCTTTAAAACAGACACGATTGGTGAGCCATGCCAGGCGGGCGAGAAGCCGCATCACTGTCCATGGAATCGGCACGATACGCGGGCGGGGTGTCACCCTGTCTCGTAATTCGTTGAGGTAGGCGCGTTGCGATGGCGTTTCATTATCAACCACGTTCAGTACGAGTATGCGCTTAGGGCCGTTATACTCCGCAGCGAGAACAATCGCCTTAGCACAGTTCTCCACATATGTCAGAGGTAACGGTGCGAACGTTCCCGTGCGAATCCACCATCGATCGTTGACCTGAATGCCGAGGCGAGCCGTCCACAAATTATCCCGGCCGTAGATCGCCCCCGGCCGCAGCACCACACACCGCCAGTCATGCGCTTCCACACGCTCAAGAACCATTTGCTCCTGCACGAGTTTGGTCTGGCAGTATTCATCACGCACGAATGGTTCAGCAGCGGTTGGCGATGCCTCATCGAGCGTACTCCATGCCCACCGTTTCAAATATTCGTACAGTGAAAATGAACTGGTTACTACAAGCCTTCCAATACCAGCTTCGCACATGGCATCCAGCAGATTCTCCGTGGCAATGACGGTTCCGCCGAATTGTTCATACAGATCGCCAGTCTTTGAGGCCGCCAAGTGAATCACGGCATCGACACCTTCCAGCAACTGGGCACTCCCATGCGACGACCGGAGGTCACCGCGTACGACCTCAACTTGTGGATGCCCCTGCCACGATTCCGGGATATATTGAGAGGCAGGCCTAACCATTGCACACACCTCATGTCCACACTGCACTGCTGACGCCACAACGTACCGTCCGAGAAAACCACCTGCACCGGTCACCAACAGTTTCATATACGGTTCTCCAAGGCCAGCATTGCGTCCACCAGCCGGCTTGTCTCGTCCATCTGTCGGTATCCTACGGGCGGCTCTCCGCCGGTGCGAAGCGCATTATACGACAGTTCCAGAAAACGCGATAAACCATCATACGCACCGCGGTTGCGGATCTTCTGCCAGATACTGCCGAATCCGGATCGGACCATGGTTCGCGCGCCGGCGATTGAATTCACCAGCGGCGTCAAGTGCTGCCCGACCGATCGGCGGGTCGTCACCTGGCATGTTGGATGAAATAGTTCCGCCGTCGCCACACCGTCCGTCCCTCGCACCTGAACCATAAAACAGTCCGGCCACTGGCTACATGAAAACCGTATTCGACCATGCACCGAACCCGCGAGGACGCCAACATCAAGGTCGTCATATTTGAAAAGTTTGCCCCCGTCGTGATTTCGCCACATCGCGCGGATTGACTCAATGTCATCGATACTGCTTCCTGGCATGAAGTGCAAGAACAGATACGCCAGATGGGTGATGAATTCGTGGATGATCCCGGCAGGCAACTGGTGGCTCGGGTGCGGCAGGTTCTCGTCGGCGTAGCGGCCGCCTCCGCGAATGTTCAGCGCCATCCGCACTTCAACCTCTTCGATCGTACCGATCCGTCCGGCTGTTATTGCCCGCTCGAGCTGCTGGATCGGCCCATTGAAGCGATAATTGTGATTCTCGATCAGTCGCAGGTCGCGCGAAGCAGCGTAATCCCACAACTCGCGAAAGCCGGCATTTGACAGAGCGACCGGCTTCTCGACGATCACGTGTCGCCCACTGTCAAGACAGTCGCGCACGATACGATCATGGGTGGCCGGAGGCGTCAGAACGTGTACCACGTCCACTCTGGTGCGCTCCAGCATCTTATGGTAATCCGTGAACCAGTTCGGCACCGCGAACCGCTCCGCCGTGAACCGCGCGAGTGCCGGCGACAAATCGCAAACCCCGGCGATGTCCACCCCGCCTATGCCCCTCAAGGTGCCGAGATGCTGTTCAGAGATCTTCCCGCCGCCAATGACGGCCACAGTCATCCGATCCGTGGATAGGCGTATTGATGATTTATCAACGTCTTGATTCAAAGTCGAGTTCCTTCCCCTAATTCCTTTAATGAGTCCGGTGCTGCCTGTATACGCTAAAACGCCTCCACCTGGAACAATGCAATCACCACCAGGTACGATCCGAGTAGCCCTAACAGCATGACCACCGGCAGCGGCATGCAAACAGTTTTAGGTAGCCGCGAAACTCAGACATCAGACCGGCAACACTACCACCGAGGTGATACTTACTCTGCAGTGTTGACTTTCAAGCTTCTCTTCCACACTCGAACGCACTAGAGCCCGAACCCGTGGATTATTGATACGCAGCCGTTCGTACAATCGCTCTGCAAACCGCTCGGTCCGACACACATCCGGCTGGACCGCATAAACATGGCTCGCAAGCAGCCGAGCCACCATCTCTGCGAATACCCCTCTCGGCATCACTCCAAGACACGGTCGCCGCGCACACTCGAAGTCAATACGTAGAAGTCGGCCGGCCGTGTCGACCAGAAAATTATTCAGTTGATGGTCAATATCCACGACGCCCAACTCAACGATCTCCGCCGTGGTGGCGATCACGCGATCCTCAAAGGCGATGATTTCCGACTCATCCCCGGCCAGGATTAGCCTCTTAAAATAGGGCAGTCCACGCTCGGTCTCGCCGAGGTCCTCAATCGCCATCACATCGTAACGCCCGCCGTCCGCCATATTCAGGCTGTTAAAGCCCAAAGGCTCAGGGACTCTAACGCCTGCCCGATGAATCAGCCGGTGCATGCGCCACTCCCGTGAGCCGTTGCTCAAATGCATAGCACACTTGACACGCTCCTTCAGGTTCTGAATACGCCACACCTTCACCACCACAGATCCGCCGGACTCCAGAGGAATGCGCAACACGCCGCCCCGGTTCCCGCCGCGCGTATGGAAGGCCACACTCTCGGCCTGCGCCAGATCATCTCCCAAGTGCCGGCGAATCAGGGATTCAATGTTCGTGGGCAGGGTTGTCATGCGTGCCATATCAGATTTTGGAGAAAAAGACTTTGAAGCGGATGTATTCCAGTTGGGAGCCCTTTGCTCATTAAGCATGGCCGTGGCCTTGGCCTTTCCTCTCAACAGGCAAGACCACTGATACTTGCGCATGAATGATCTGAAAGCAGGATCTTTCAGCCGTTCTTTGCCGGAAAGCATACTTTGAACATACCCCCACCACATGGCCAGGCCACCGATAATGAAAGGAGGCCGGGTCATCCGATACAAAGCAGATGCTGTCATATAGATTAAATCTGTACCCATAAAGTATTGTCCGTACCCATGCCTCATCCGCCCAGTTAGCATTCCTTTCTGACTGGATCCCATGGGCCGCAAATGTATAAAACGCAAATCAGGCTCATCCCAGCTGCAGGCTATCCAGCCAAGCATTCTGCAGCGGTGACCGTCAATACCATCCCACATCACCTGTTGGACAAATCCCCCAATCTGGTCAAAACATTCTTTACGAAACAACTTGGTCATACCAACGGAATTTTCATCTCCGCATTTCTCGCTCACCAGTTTTCCGCTTTCTGTATCCACAAAATAGGGTTTCCCGCTGCATGTGCCGATGCGAGGATTATCCTTGAATCGTTGGAGCAGGATTTCAAAATATCGGCGAGGCAGCTCAAGATCCAGATCTAATTTACAAATATATTCGAAGTCCTCAACTTCTATACTCTCGTAACCGGCGTAAAAGGCTTCAATAACACCAGGCCCGACACTACGATGCCCACGGTTCTTGTGGCGTATTATTTTTATGAAATCATGCTTGCCGGCATACTCAGTCAGTATTACAGGGGTTTTGTCAGTGGAGCCGTCATCAACAATCACCCACAATGATGGCTTGACAGTCTGTGCAATTACACTGTCCAGCGTGCGGCGCATGAAATCAGCTTCATCTCGGCAAGGTGATATTATGAGATAGTTATCTTCAGTCATAAATTATTTTCTTATAGATATAGTGAAAAGATAGAATAGAAATATTTTTTGATAAATCAGCTAATTGTACATGGGTATGTTTTTTTATTTATGTTCAATTATAGTTAAAGGTTTCCGTGATATTTTTTCAACCATAAAAATTAGTTGACCGTAGAGCTGTGGCCATTTCCCGATGACAGTAAAGATGGCATAACAGAAAGAATATTTCCAGTTCTCGAGACGCCTATTGATATTTGTCGCTATTTTTATAGCATGTGCAGGATAAACACCAAATAAAAGCAGCCACCATGGACTGAGTAATAGCGATAACAATAAAATAAGGGCTGGAACAATCAATGCCCAAAACCAAATCCGTAGGGAATCTTGCATACAATATTCAGATCCAGTGTTATGAAGCATATATCCTTGGGCAAACCCTTGGCCGCTACGGACTGAACGTTTCCACCATTGGGAAAATCTTGTCATTGCTGAATCGTGCAAGACCATGAGATGATCCAACCTATATACTTTCCACCCTCTTTTCCTTAGCCGGTAACACAACTCAGGTTCTTCACCAGAGACTACTGTTTGATTGAATCCATTTGCTTCCTGAAAAGCACTCTTCTGTGTCATAAAAATCCCGCCACAAGATTTTACTTCACCAGAAGGGGTGATCCACTCAATATCGCAAAGCAGGTTGTAAATACTCTTTTCTGGAAAACGTTCTTTTGTGCGTCCAGCAACAACAGCACAAGAAGAATGTTGTTTAAGATGCTTACAAGCAATATCAATCCAGCCTTCGCATAACTCACAATCTCCATCAATAAACTGAATAAATTTAAGTTGCGGGTATTTACGGGTCAGATGTCGAAAACCTTCATTTCTTGCCCTGCCCGCACTAAATGGAGTGCTCATATCAAGCGGTACAACGTCAACTCCAAATGACTCTGCAAGTTCAACGCTCTGATCAGTTGACCCGGAATCGACATAGACAACTGCTTCGCGATGCGCAGCCTCCGAAACCGAAGTGAGACAACGCCGCAGCCGCTCACCCTCGTTCCTACCGATGATAATGATACCAAGTTTAGTCATCCAAGCGCCTGCTCACGAGATATCGGCTTCATCGTAGCAACCCGCGCCCAGTTATTCTTCTGGATGGCTCGGATTGACGATTTGTTGTGGATTTTACAATCTGTGAATGCCCTCTGTCCCTCATGTAGTATTCGTTTAAACATAAAACGTGTGAGCGCAGGGTGTAATCCGCGACCGCGATATTCCGGAAAGGTACGCCCGCGGAACACAACAATGTCATCATCTTGAAGTGGGACGAACCACCGCTTAAAATACCGACCGCGACGAGTGAACTTCATTGTGACTGGTCGTCCATCTATAAACATTACCCACATGTCAGCATCTTGGTCCATCTGAAGACGATCTCTTTCTAACGTTCTTTCTTCTCCATAGAACTGAATAGCCTCCTTTACAATTTTGTGTACATCATCAAAGCGCTCGTATTTAACAACTTCGCACGGAGTATTCATTACTGGTCCAATCGGCCCACGGTGCTCAAAAACGTAATGGCGATTCTGAAACGATTTTTGGTAGTACCTTGTGAGCCGTCGCAAGATTTTGCCGGACAGTTCGACAACTGCGCCCGTAGGCTTTCGCTTCGAATCATTCTGGATATTAGCAGCATCAGCGGCCGTGTGAATGATCGGTTTACTCATATCGTTTCTTTCTCTCATAGTACTTGATCATTCGGCTGGGAATACGGAGGCCCGGCCTCAGGACCGATTCATTGCGGCCAATGATGACAATGCCTGTTTGCTTGATCATCGATTTTAACCTTCTTTACGAATTGCCTTTTCTAATACAGGTTTTAGGCAATAAAGCTGACTCCTCACTAACGTAGTGGTAATCAATAAAATGGATTGTTTGAAGTGTGCCTACCAGAATTTGACTGGCCAAGATAATTAATCCTAAATTGCTGAGATACCTGCTTTGCTCCCCCTGGATCTAGCACCGCACTTGAATAATTTAACTATATTCAATATGCAGCTTACAAATTTCACCGAAAGTCACATAGTGCTTCTTTCCTTGATATCGGTTTCATCGTCGCGATGCAAACAAAGCCGGCCTTCTGGATGCTGCGGATCGACGGTATGTTGTAGACTCGACAGTCAATGTATGCATTATCACCATGATGTAGTGAATTGTACATCGCATTACGCATAAGTGAAGGTGCGATCCCTCGACCACGAAATTTTGGATACGTTCGCATACGGAAGATAACGATGTCATCATCTCGGAGTTTGACAAACCATCGGTGGAACTCACGGCCGCAACGGGTAAACAAAACTCCGGCCAGTCGCTGATCGAGAATCGCCACCCACATGGCACCGGCTTGCTCCATCTCACGACGATCTGCTTCAAGCGCCTTCTGACCTCCGTGGAACTCAATGGCCTCCCGCACGTGGCCTGGTACATCCTCAAAATGTTCGTATCTTACAAATTCACAGGACGAAGCGGTCACTGGCTCAAACGGCCCTCGATGCACGAAAACATGATTTTGCTTCTGAAACCATTTTCGGTAGTACCGTGTGAGCCGTCGCAAGATTTTTATTGTCAATCCGTTGACTGCGCTCGCTGGTATATGTTTAGAATCATTCGGCGTGCGAGCAGCATCAGCTGCCGTGTGCATAACAGGTTCACTCATATCGCTTCTTCCGCTCCATGCGCTTGATCATACGGCCGGGAATAGTAAGGACCGGCTTCAGGGCTGACTGCGGACTCCACTGTTCAACCCGCCCCAAAAAATGATGAAACTGGTTTCGAAGTGACGATACTTCCAGGCAACCCTCTGCCACAGGTATGCCCCCTGTCATAACCCGTTTTTTGTAAAGCGATATGCCTTTCCCAAGATCGATATACTGGATTCCTCTATCAGCAGCGGTTTTTATCATTTCAAACAGAAGTAGCAAACCCGGTGAGTATTCCCGCAGGTCGTCGTTGTATGCAGGAAACCAGGAGTGCCATACATCACGCGAATACATGACAAAATGCACTGCAGCCAAAGTATCGTCTACATGCAGACATGATAAAATTCCCCCAAAATGGATTCCCTGAGTTGCATGAATATGCTCGATAAGCTCCACACACCACCTCAGTGCGAAGAAATCCACAGTCCCGGTCTGCTGACATTGGAGTGACTTCCATTCAAATAATTGACGCAAGATATCCTGATCCTGGGTGTGTAGGGTGAACGAGACTGGGCCAACCTGCTTTTCGAGTTTCTCACGTTTTCGCTGAGCCTCCCGAAGCTGCTTTCGCCCGGACTTATCACGTGACGATTCGAATGCCTCAATACCTTGAGATACATCGATGATTGGCGATTCAGCGACATTAGAGTGTAGTTTGGCAAACTGTTTCTGAGATGCAAGCAGATGATCGAACTCCCACCGAACAAGATTGCACCCACGCATGAGTTCTTCGGCTGTCCACTTCGCGTTCGGGTCGACAATCACGCCGTGATAATCAGAAAGGCCAAGGCCAATCGGCCGGGCCACTCCTCCACGTGTGCGATTAAACGGGAAGAACCCCACAATTCTGCCACCATCCTCCAGTATCCCGACGTGTACATCATCACGCACAGCAGCGACGGCTTTGGTGAACTCGGGGCAGAAGTAGGGGCTTGCCAGAGTGGAATCCGATTGCTGGATCTCTGTCCATCGGCCGGCCAGATCAGGCGACAGCTCTCGGGCATGGATGACGTCATATTTCATGATGAATCTCCTGGTTGAGCGGGAAAACGCAGGAACGGGCGTTTGACCTGAACGATTTGTACGGATTGCCGCCGGCCTGAGAGACGATGCCGCATATAACAGAGATGCTGCATGACCCGAACGATCGATTCGGTTCCGACCGCACGCATCCAGCCGAAGTGCTTGACCAGATAATAGAACCGGCTGCAGTAAAAGTGCTCAGCAATGCACGAAGATTCAAGCGATTGCCCGGTGCTCTTTGCACTAGCTCCACCAACATGCCTGGTCACCGCATCACCGACCGCCCAGATCTCCGCGCCGTTTTGTGTTGCACGACGACAAAGATCCGTCTCTTCGAAATACAGAAAATAACGCGGATCGAAGCCGCCGAGCTTCCGAAAGAGATCCGTGCGAATCAGCATAATCGCACCACAGACCCAGTTTGTCCGAAATGGCGAGCCGCCCGAAGTTATCGACTGGTTTTGCGGCATTGCCCGACGTAAGCCAAACGCCGCTTTCAAGAGCGATGAAGGTGTAGTCATCAGGCCAGCGGCCTGGAGACTCTTTTCCCCTTCAAGGGTCGCCGGCGCCACGATTCCCACCTGCTCATTGGCTGTTATGAAATCGACAAGGGTTTGCAATGCCTTAAGATCCACCACCGCATCCGGGTTGAGGATGAGCACATAGGGTGTGCGTACCTTCTTGAACCCGAGATTACAGCCGCGTCCATAACCGAGATTTTTATTGCTGCGGATCAGGATAACCCAATGGAAATTCTTTGCGACGAAGTCAGCAGTACCATCGTTGCTGTTGTTGTCAACGACAACACACTCTAGGTAGCCGGCTTCATATGCTTCATGCAGTGCGTCTAGGGCATGGTTGACCGTGTCTTTCGATTCATAGGTGACGATCACGGCGGTGACTCGTGGCTCGTGTGTAGTCATCGACCGAGCCTACGCCAAAATCCGATGTTTTCTGTTTTCGTAAGCAGGTCGAATCGTCGCATCGAGGCAGGCGCTTCGACTCGCGGCAGAGTGTATGGATCTGTCGTCGAATTGACGATCGGATCAGAACCGTCACCGCTACAAGCAGACTCAAAGCCCGCTTCGGCAACAAGTTGGCGCAGGCGGTCAGATGTTTTGCCGTAGGGAAAAGAGAAATGCCGCGGCTGAATGCCAATGGCATCCTCTATTCGCCGGGTGCAAGAGGTCAACTCATGTCGGGCTTCATCATCTGAGACACTGTTCATATCGGTATGCTCCATTGTGTGGCCGCCGATTTGGAAGCACTGGTGATTGGTCAACAGGGTTTTCACATCATCCCAGGTCATGGTAAGACGTGGCGGACGTTCGGAGGGCTGAAGTTGGTCGTTCAGCTCATCCAGCCATGCGCGTCGCTTCGCAGCCGTTGCGCTCAGTAGGTGCATGCACACGGCTTTGTAGCCGGCAGCATATTGCCCGGGATCATCAAGATCGAATACGGCCGTTGCATTTTCACCCCATGTCATTTTGCGTTTCGTCCGAAACTTAAATGCGGTGTAGGCCTCATCCACCCACTGCGTCTCACCACGGTCAATAAAGCCGGTTGGCAGGAAAAGGGTCGCCGTCAAGCCATGTCGCTCAAGGATCGGGGCGGCAACGGTGAGGTTGTCGAGATAACCGTCATCAAAAGTGATGACGATTGTTCCGGT
>DAOUUR010000383.1 GCA_030668045.1 bacterium | reverse complement strand
TGCGAGCGCAAGAGAATATTCCAATTGCAACGTAGTTGCTCTCTCTGGAGGAGTCTGGCAGAACGATCTACTTCTTAGTCTGGTGATGGACCGACTCGCTGTCGAGAGATTTAAAACTTTAACACACCGCTTGGTGCCCACCAACGATGGCGGGCTGGCCCTTGGGCAGGTAATGATTGCCAACGAGCAGTGGACCAACCGAAAGTAGGAAACTGGAGTTTTTACATGTGTCTGGCCGTACCCGGCAAAGTAGTAGAACTAAGTCAGTCGAAAGGACTGAAAATGGGTCGAATCGACTATGGTGGCACCTATAATTCGGTCTGTCTTGAGTATCTTCCGGAAGCAGAGGTTGGACAGTACGTTTTAGTCCACGCAGGATTCGGAATCTCTATTGTTGACGAAAAAGAAGCCCGGATAACTCTGGCCTTGTTCGATGAGATGACTCAGCAAGCTGCCGCCGAAGGCCTTGATATTTTTGGCAATAAGCTTGAGCCGGACAACCCGGTAAAGTGACCATGAAGCACGTGACTGAGTTTCGAAATCCTGAGGTCGTCAGGAAAGCATTGGCACAGATCAAGGCGATGGTTACCCGACCGTGGGTTATCATGGAGATCTGCGGTGGCCAAACTCACGCGATTATCAAGAATGGCATTGATCAACTACTTCCGAAAGAAATCGAACTCGTGCATGGCCCCGGCTGTCCGGTCTGCGTTACCCCGCTGGAATACATCGACAAAGCTATCTGCATCGCCGGAAGAAGCGAGGTGATCTTTACAACTTACGGCGATATGATGCGAGTGCCCGGATCGGACCTTGACCTTTTTCGAGTAAAATCACAGGGGGGGGACGTGCGCATAGTCTACTCACCGTTGGAAGCTTTGCAAATGGCGCGCGACAATCCTGACAAAAAAGTGGTTTTCTTCTCGGTTGGCTTCGAAACGACGGCACCCAATTCCGCTATGGCGATACATCAGGCAGCGGTCGAAAATATACCCAATTTCTTTGTGCTCGTTTCCCATGTTCGGGTACCACCGGCCATTAAGGCGTTGACGAAATCGCCCCACAACCGGATACAGGCGTATCTTCTGGCCGGCCATGTCTGCACGATCATGGGTTGGGAGGAATACGTCGGGATTTCGGAACTGTACAGCCTACCAATGGTTGTAACCGGATTTGAACCAGTTGATCTCCTTGCTGGAATAGCCGAGGTGGTGAGGATGCTTGAGTCCGGACAGGTAGATGTTATCAACCGATACAGCCGAGTCGTAAAAAAGTGTGGAAACCAACCGGCAAGAGCTCTGGTAGAGCGCGTGTTCCGAATTGTTGATAGAAAGTGGCGAGGCATCGGCTCAATTTCACAGTCCGGATATGAATTGGCTGAGGAATATGCACCCTATGATGCTGACAAGCATTTTGGCCTTGAGTCGATTGATGTCGATGAACCGGATATTTGCATCAGTGGAGTTATCTTGCAAGGACTGAAAAAACCGTTCGAGTGCCCCGCGTTTGGCAAAGAATGTACGCCCCAGACTCCTCTCGGAGCGACGATGGTCTCATCGGAAGGTGCCTGCGCAGCGTATTTCTCTTACAATCGTCATTTGAACGATCAGCAAGCAACTCAGGACACAACCCAGTATGAGTGATGAAACGCAATCTGAAGGACTGACCTGTCCGGCTCCCTTAATGAAATATGATACCATTCAGCTAAGCCATGGCTCGGGTGGTTTGCTCAGCCAGGAGTTGACGAACAATCTGTTCCGACCGGCATTCGATAACGAGTATTTGTCCCGACTGGATGATCATGCCCTGGTTACAGTTGGATCATCACGTCTATCGTTTTCCACCGACTCATATGTTGTCTCTCCGCTGTTTTTCCCAGGCGGGAACATAGGCTCGCTGGCCGTACACGGAACGGTAAACGATTTATCCACAGGTGGCGCCCGACCGTTGTTTTTGAGCGCCGGATATATCATCGAAGAAGGTTTTCCAATGGCCGATCTGTGGAGAATCGTTGATTCGATGCGGGAAGCGTCCTTGAAGGCAGGTGTCAAGATTGTAACGGGAGATACCAAAGTTGTTGATCGAGGCAAGGCCGATAAGCTGTTCATAAACACGGCCGGCATCGGCCTTGTTGAACACGAACACGAGATACATGGCGGAAACCTGCAGCCGGGAGACGATATTATAGTGACCGGGCACATTGCCGACCACGGTATTGCCATTCTAGCTGCCCGCGAAGAACTTTCGTTTCAGACCTCAGTCCAATCCGACTCGGCGCCGCTTAACAAACTTACTCTTGATCTGGTAGAGACGGTCGGCGCAAAGATTCATGCCATGCGCGATCCGACCCGGGGTGGTGTTGCGGCGAGTCTTAACGAAATGGCTGCGGCCTCCTCGGTATCAGTTTGCCTTGCGGAGAACCAAATTCCCGTGCGACCTGAAGTGCAGTCGGCTTGTGAAATACTCGGATTTGATCCCCTCTATGTGGCAAATGAAGGAAAGATGCTTATCATTGTAGATCATTCCTCAGCGGAGAATGCTTTGCATCGAATTCGCCAACATGAGTATGGAAAAGATGCGACCATTATCGGACGAGTAACCGAGGGGAACCGAGGGCGGGTCGTTCTTCGTACAGCGCTTGGTGGTGAACGAATTGTCGATATGCCGGTAGGTCAGCAATTACCTCGTATCTGTTGATTCCACTACCACCTGTTTCGACACGGAATTTATCCGCGATTGTTCAGTTTTGTAAAGGCCCCGATATTTTTAAAAAGGAAACCACCGCCGCATGTTCAATGCGGGCGGTGGCTATTTGATATCTGTACTTCGGACGATTGAACTTGTCACATTTGTCTAAATCGCTTATTAGAAAACGATCCATAGAAACGCAACTCGTCGAGCTTTTTACCTCTTAGCGTTTCAAGAACTCACAGGGAGGGTTAGTATATCGTCACACCGGTGAGAGTTGTGCGGATTTAAGTGGGTGGCCACGGCTCATTATCAGGACCGGTATGCAACAATGAACAAGCGTATTATCATGATCAAGGAGATTAAAAACAATGATCTAGAGCGAAGAGTGAGAGGTATGGTCG
>DAOUUR010000508.1 GCA_030668045.1 bacterium | reverse complement strand
GGCACAGGCGTTCTACGAGGGTAGAGTTGTTACAAAAGATCTACAAAAAGCTCGCGAGTATTATGAAAAAGACTGCTCGGAAGATTTCCCCATTTCTTGCGTGGACCTCGGAAAAATGTACGAGAAGGGTGAAGGTGGACCGAAGGACGTTAAGCGGGCTCTAGAAGTCTATCGAAAAGCATGCAATGAAATATCACAAGACGGTTGCCCACATGTCGAGCGATTATCTCATGGGTCGTAGCGACAAATTGCATGTAACAAACGCTAGGCCCACGCTCTCTCCCAGCCTACGTGCAGGTATGGTATCGAAAGCAGGGCAAGCCGCTCGGGATCCCTTTGTTCACAAGGTATCGCTTTACTGACTCGGCCCTGGCCTGAGAAAGCTTCTTGTTAGCGTCATCGGGCGCAAGCCCGCACAATTATATGCCATTCTTGTCATAATCCATCTTGGGCGACAAAGCTGCCCCTCCTGAAGGTATTATATCGTAAGATGAGTTTGGAGACAGCCGAATTTTCGGTTCAGACAGCTGATATGGAACGACCTGTCAATTTACTTGTTACTTGCCCCTTTTATTTTCCTCCTGGTAGTAATCGGCATCGAGATCCCGACACGGTGGACGAGGACGGCTGCTTCGACGACGAATCACTCTGATATTCGTGGATTACGTCGGTTACCCGACGCAGAGCGCACATGACTGTTTTCCGTCGGGAGCTGCCGCTGTCTAAAGTCGTGGGTTCAGCAACCGAAGCTGCCTTCCACATGCTGCCAACGCGGATTCCTCCGGATCGTGCCGAAGTCGTCCACCGTGTTGGGATCTCGAATCTAACCATCGTTCAATCTCTTCTCTACTTCTTTCAGTTCGCCATCACACCAAGCTGCGGATGGAGCAGTGCCCAGATGAAACCGGCGAGCTCGCGAGCACACGCGGTCACAGCCACGTTGCGGTGCTTTCCACGGTTCATCAGACGCCAAAACACGCGATGCTGACGACGCATGGCCCTATCTGCCAACGCGATGATTTCGGGCGCTTGGTTGGTTCGCCGTGTTTTTAGCGCATGGCTAATCCTAAACGGGTTGCCGCTGTGATGGGCCGATTCGACCAGCACCCGCCGCACATGACCATTGCCCGTCTTTGTAATGCTACCCCGACGCTCTTTTCCGCTGGTGTGTTCGCTCGGCGTCAAACCCAGGTAGCCCATCAGTTTCTTTGCCGAGTCGAAGCGCTCGAAGTCGAACAACTCGGCGACAATCGTGATTGCCGTAACGGTATCAATACCCCGGAAGCATCGCAGCCAGCCTACTGGGTCGCGGTATGGTTCGTGCGTTGAGATTTCCTCCAGGGCTCGGGTCAGCTGCTCCTTGCGTTGCGCCTGGTGCTCAACTTGATCGTAAAGGTCCCGGAAAACGAGCGTGTCGGCCAGGTTCTCGAACGTCAGACTATTCATCCACTGCATATGCTTGTGCGACCAATTTTTACCGCCGTGGCTGAGTTGGCGGCGAATCAGGAATTTGCTGAGTCGGTGACGCGCCCGGCCGAGATCCGAGGTTGATGTTTCGCGCTGCCGGACTAGATCCCGGACAGCTTCCTGGTTTTCTGTAGGGGGTGTTGCTTCAGTCAAGAGTCCGGCTCGAAGGAACTCCGCCAGCTTCTTCGCATCGCGACGATCCGTCTTCACCCGATCACCGGGCTTGATTGGAATCAGAGACGGAGCGACCACCTCGCAAACCATGGGCACAGTCTCCTCCAGCAGCCGTTTTGGTGCCCAGCCGCACGGTCCGGCCTCGTAGCACGCTCTGATCTCGGCCCCATCCGCAAGCTTCGTAAGCGTGCGGGCCAGCTTCTTGACTTTCGTCTTCGTGTGCTCCATTCGCCATTCGAGCAGCGGTCCCTTGCTGGAATCGAGTACCGCGACATTGAAAAAAGACTTGTGGACGTCCAGTCCCACCCAAGTGATAGACTTGCTCATGATCGGCTCCTTCGTATGCGGCTCTGCCGTCTTGGCGGTAACCCGCGATAATAGGTGTTATTTATCAATACCGGCTTTACCCCAAAAGGGGATATACAAGCTTTACGAACGGAGTCGGTCACTTTCATTTGTGGCGAGTCAAACCGTGGATGCAGGGAGTAAGATTCTGACTACATCAAAGATCCGACCGTTGCCACGCCCCGGCTATGCCGTCGGCAAGGCTTGGTCGTTCCATACTGTCTAAAGAGAGAACCATGAAACTCGAGAATTATTGGACATTGGTGGTCC
>DAOUUR010000590.1 GCA_030668045.1 bacterium | reverse complement strand
CGATAGCAAAGAATGCAGCGGTTGCGATTGAGAATTATTTCGGGACCGATTTGAATATCATCAAATGTCTTGTCCTCCTCGCCCTCATCGACAAATCGGTACTTATCGAAATCATAGCGCGAATCATCCGTACCGTGCGCAAAGGTGAGGTCCTGCAGATCACACTCGCCGCCTTTATCGCAGGTCGGACAGTCCAGCGGGTGGTTCATCAGAGTAAATTCCAATACGGCGCGGCGTCCCTGCTTGACCAGATCAGAATCGGTATGAACAATCATCCCGTCTGTTGCTGCGGTCGCGCACGATATCTGAAGTTTGCCCATTTTTTCTATCTCGACATAACACATCCGACACGAACCGACCGACTTCAGTTTGGGGTGCCAGCAGAACGTTGGAATATTAATCCCGAGCTGCCGGGCAGCTTCAAGCACCGAGGTACCACGGGGCACCGTCACCTGCTGGCCATCGATTGTCAAAGCGACCGTGTTGATTTCTTCTTTTCTTCCGGTATCTGCCATGCTATCGCTTACTTAAATGGGAACTCCGTTCCCACCATACATTTCTTTCGTTCAATATGATAATCCCACTCATGGCGCCAGTGCTTGATCGCCGATTGGATGGGCATCACCGCCGCATCACCAAGCGGACACACTGTGCGTCCCAGAATATTGCCGCAGATTTCTTCGATTCTCTCAACATCACCTGCCTGCCCCTGTCCCGCCTCGATTCGTTTGATCAATTTTTCCAGCCAGCCGGTTCCCTCGCGGCAGGGCGTGCATTTGCCGCAGGACTCGTGACGGAAGAAACGGATCAAGTTCGCAATCACCCAGACGATACAGGTGTCCTCGTGGAAAACAATCACCGCACCCGAACCAAGCATCGAACCACCCTCAACCATTGATTCGTAGTCAAGGGCAACATCGACCATGTCGGGTGTGAGGAACGGAGTGGAAGCTCCACCGGGGATCACTCCTTTTAGTCTCTTGTTACCGAGGATGCCGTCGCCAAAGCCGGGATCGAATATCAACTTCTTGAGGCTGAACCCCAGTTCCACTTCATAGTTGCCGGGTCTCTTGACATGGCCGCTCAGTGAAAACAGCTTGGTGCCTTTCGACTTTTCGGTTCCCAACGAAGTGTACCAATCGGCGCCGTTGTTGATTATGTGCGGTACAGTAGCCAGCGACTCGACATTATTGACAATCGTGGGACAGGCATAGAGACCTTCCACCGCCGGGAACGGCGGACGAATACGCGAAAGACCGCGCTTTCCCTCTATAGAATTCAATAGCGATGTTTCCTCGCCACAGATATACGCTCCACCGCCGGTATGTACGATCATGTCGAGATCGTAACCGGTACCGTAAATGTTCTTTCCCAAATGACCAGCGGTATAGGCCTCTTCCATTGCCTTTTCCATTTGCTCATGGCAGTGATTGAACTCGCCCCGGATATAAATGAACATCAAATGGCTTCCGATAGCAAAAGACCCAATCGCCATACCTTCGATAATGGCGTGCGGGTCGCGCTCCATCAAGACTCGATCTTTACATGTACCCGGTTCGGATTCATCGGCGTTGCAACAGAGGTATCGCGGCTTCGGAGAGTCCTTGGGAACAAAACCCCACTTCAGTCCGGTAGGGAACCCAGCGCCACCCCGTCCTCGGAGACCAGATTTCTTGACCTCATCAATAACGGCGTCGGGCTGCATTCCGGTTAAGACTTTTTTCCATGCCCGATAGCCACCGTGCGACTCGTATGTCCCGACCTTAGCCTGTTCCGGG
>DAOUUR010000009.1 GCA_030668045.1 bacterium | reverse complement strand
GAACGCTCCAATCGGAGTTTCAACTTCGGCACAGTAGACCATTGTTTGACGATGACAACTGTCGGTATGGACAATCTCAGCCGCAGTCGATGCCGTCCGGCCACAATGGAAACACCAGTAATTATTCGGCATCTTTACAATCCTTCCAAAAGGCCCAACCACACTTTAAACACATGTCACCTTCATGCTTTTCCAGCATTCCAAGTTCGATTTCTTTTTCAATAGCCATTTTCATTCCTCTTTAATTTTCCCTATGTGGACGATCAGAGAAAGACTGTCAGACGCTCCGGCCTCTATCCGAGCCGAGAGAATCTGATTGTCCGTCACCTCGTAAGCTTTATATGTATCGTTAATAGCTTGGCGTTCCGCCTCGGTTTCGGGATACAAAACCAGCATAGAACGTCCATCTTCACCAACTCCGATTCTCATTTTCTATCATTCCTCTTTGATTTTTGCGTTTACAGAACCGCCGACAATGACAGAAGGGATAGCACCCTGCACAAATAGGCAGCAATATCGATATTGAACAGATATTGGTTGCCCGGCAGCATCGAGGGCAGGATCACAACGGCCCTGCCGGATAGCACCCTTGACAGACTCCACAAAGCCCATTCGCCGGTGACTCTCATGGACAGAAGAGATTGACAGACGGCCATTCGACAAGCAAGTCAATATGCCGTCGACTCTGACAGTATCGAAAAGATTATAGATACCGGAAGGCCAACGAGGATTGACAAGTCGAATTTGTGGAGGTCTAAAGCCGAGCTGCAAAGAGACTCCCCCTTTTCGATATCCGACCGGCAGCCCTCTTGACGTGAATCTCCACATAGGGTCAGGATCATCCAACCCGTATTCACAATCGGTTGACAGTGGGGAGTCACTATCGCCAGGCGCGAAATTATCGGAAACTCCCGGAGCCGTGAGATGACTAAGAGACAACTCCGGAAGTCCCTTGAGAGACAAACCCAGGTCGCGATGCTCAGGCACGACCCGGACTTTCCCAACATAGCCGGTGGGAAAATTTGTTGAATTGGAAGAGAGAGATAGCGGAACGGCGTCTGCTCTCTCATTTGTCGGTGGGGGAGAACCGACCCATGAGATCAAACGTGACGGCCTCAGACCGCTATCTCCCTGATTATATATCGCAAGCGGCATCACAACCAGACAGAAAATAGCCAGAATTATCGCAGAGGCTTTTTTTCGACTGTTGTTTTGTCCGACCTTTTGGTAATGAAGGCGGACAATAACGCCGTTTGTGATATATTCACCCATCCAAGTTCACCCTTACGGACAGAAGCCCTGAATCAGGTACATAATAAGTTCCCACACCGAATCGAAACGCAAGAAGTTTGGGATTCCTGATAACATAAAAGTCCTTTGGTTTGAAGTTAGTCAACGGCCTGCCGATTGTCGGCTATATCGAACAAGTCGGGAGTCTGGCGCGTCAATTGAGCACACCGCTTGCAAAACCTATTCGCTTGAAAAAACTCATTCCGAACCATCGTATCAAAATACGACTCAAATTCGGCAATCCGACCACCACAGCCCGGATCGTTTCCGGCCGGGTTGCCGTTGCAAGTGTGATTTTTGAGGGCAGTTCGTATTTTCCCTTTGGGATACTGTTCACGAAGGTAACTTTGTCGCATGTTTCCGACCTTTCATTGAATGCCTTGCTATCGTCCAGCGATAGGCCACGCTTAACGATCCTTGAACCTTTAGACCTCTTTACACGCTTGGGAGCCGTCGTTACTTAGACGGCTCCCAAGGCGACTACAGCAACGTCGTCTTGATCGAATGAAAACAGTCGGACGAATTCTGCGCGTCTGTCGTGAACGCTCTGGCCAGTAAAGTCTCAACAGCATCCTCAAGACTGTCAGCCGAAACAGCACCCAAATTGACAAAGGCAACATATTCTTGCGGCTTGGCGCCGTTACCGACCAGATTGCCGTCTGCAATATGTTCTTTGAATCCGGCCAGCAATTCGAGAAAAGGCACCGTCGACCGGAAACGACATTGCAATTTGAACTGTTTAATATCCGGCCCGGCCACTGTCGGCGCGGCATCAATCTCGGCATTCGGATCGATCTTTTTGTAGTCCAACGAGACAAGATTGAAACCCGGTAGATGCAAGAAAAGGCCCATAAGCTGATCGGCAATTAGTTGCAGATCGCTATCGCCCGAAGCGTCCGAGACTTCATGTGTCGTTCGTGCAACACACCGGTTCAATTCGCCACGAACATATTCGGGGCAACTAACGCCAACATTCCCAGAAGAACCGTCTACACTGTGAGATTTGGCTATTCCTTCGGGAGTCATTAATGGGTCTAAGGTCGGATCGGGATTGCACAGTTCGCGATTGAACTGAAAATCGAGGGTAAACAAATAGCTAATCATAGCGTTCAACCTTTCTTTTTTATGTTTTCGACAATTTCCGCCAGTGAATTAGCAACTCGCATCAATGGCGACGGTGAATCCTTCGGCGGTTCAAGAATCAACTTCAAATCTCTGAGTGCGTTCGCAAGGTCCGCAAAGTGAATTGCTATAGTATCGATATGTTGAACCTTATATAAAGAGCACCGCTCATCGTAAAAAAGCGGACAATCTTCACCGACGCAAGGAACCAACATCGGCCCGATTGCTACTTGGTTCGGTTGCAGGATTTTACCGTTTGGCGGTGAAACCTGTACCGGGTATCCCGACATAAGCGGACAGCATGGCCATGCAGGTTTGTCGGTTTCGACTTCTGTTATTATCGGACTCATAGCACCATGACCGTTCTGTCCGCACGAACATATTCCACAAACAACTCGGAAAAGAACTCCCCGAACTCCGCCCGATTGCTGACAGTGCTGTCAGGATCATTCCACTCTTCGGCAAGTTGCGTTTCGCAAATATCGAGAATGATTTCCGAATAACTATCGGACAGTTGTTTGCGAATGACAGCATCGTCTTGTTGCAATATCAGATCGACCATGCGAATAGTCGCGGCAACATCTTTCGGCGGTTGTAACTTCCGACAATGAACAATTGTCGACGCGACCGACAAGATCAACTCTCTCTGACTCATAGTAACCTCTTCGTTTATAGGTTGAGCACCGTCTGCCGTTTGTCGGCTTTCCGGCGTTATATCGACAGTGTTACCAGCTTCGCCCCCTGTGTCAACCGGCAACAATCCAGCCGCTTTTCCAGTTTCTTTACCCGGAACAACACCCGGCGCGGTTCTGGCAATACGTCGAACACCCGGAGACATCATAGCTTGAATCACCGGCCCGGCCTGGCCGATAGCGTCTCTGATGAGATCGATCATATTAGAACCGGCCTCAGACTGTCCGGCAAACATGGTAGAAGCCTCTTTTAGAGTTCGGATCATTTCGAGCGGATCTGGAGCCGGTTCACGTTTCAAAGCCAATTCGAGCAACGCAGTATTGATGTCCGGCTTGGGAGGAAAGGCATGTTCTATAGATTTCATTAGTAGAACAAAGTCACCGAACCGGCCAAGATTGCCATCGAAAGGCACTTCCGAACCGCCAACTTTCAACATCACAGGCGCACCCGCGCCCTGATCTTCCTCAACCGTCTTTGGATCAGCTGCCGAACTAATCTTCGGAAAGCCGGGAATCTCAAAGGCGCAAGTGGCCGTGATTTGCCCGTTTGCACGGTTCCGTTTATTCAAGAAAAACAGACCACCGCCGTAGTTGTCACGAATGTAATGCTCATCGATTCCGGGTTCTAAGTTGTCCAACCAACCAGCACAACGTACACCCTGATATTCTTTCGGAGATCTTCGGTGAAGAGAGACTTTGTCCTGATCGGCATTATAGCCATTAAACATGTAGTCAGTCCAGTCGACAGCCGGTTTTTCCTCTTCGACAGGCGGTTTTTTATCAGTATTACGTCGACCCGATCCCTTGTCGGCGGCAGGTCGACCAGGCGTCTTTTTTTTCATCGGCAGTAACTCCAAAAATTGAGGTTTACGAATTGCGAGTATACAAATATATGCCGACCAGCATCACAACAATCACACTAAGGGGAAGTGCTGCCGGTCCTACAAAGTCACTTATGGATCGTAGGGTAGTATAGACCCACTCAGTTTCGTTCGGTCCCTTTTGAGCGCCCCATGTCGCAGGAGATATAGGGCTACGATCCGTCCGAGTATCGACATGAAAAGAGACAACACCCTTCGCATTGACGTACATGCCGATTCCACCAAATAATTTCTGATTGCGAATAGTGTTCAAAACGTCCATCGAATCAAGGTCAGGATAGGTTATGTCGACAGCCCGACCCCAGGGGTGCATACTATCGGCAAACTGTGACGTGAGCCGCCAGTCACTCAGAACAATCGCTTTCTTTCCGAGCACAAAGGCCAGTCGATCAAGACCATATACGACAGAGTGGTCTAACTTTTCAGGATGGTCGAAGTCGGACGGCTCATAGAATTGAATCCTTGACCAGTCGACGGGTGTGTGAACAGCTACCGGCATCAGTCCTCTTTCCATTCGTAGAAGCGCATTATACAAGCCGAAAGTTGATCCCCGGCCCGAACTCCCATTGGGTATAGATACAACCTCTCTCCGGCCTGTAATTGTACACCACAAGCTAAAGGGGAACAAACAAATGGAACCGTGTCGCCTGTAGCGTCGACAGGAGCAACACCACAACTGAAATGATAGTCCCACGCCAAACTCGCAGCTTGCACAATAGAGGAAACCGACGATTGGACAAAGCCGGTCCCAGCGTCCTGGTATGCGAATATGACCATTCGACGATCAGACACATTCGCGTCAGTAGTTAGAGAAAAGAAGAGTCCGACAACTTGTATAACCATGTTGCCTGGAACCGTGTAGATTGCTTGAACACCCGCAGCGGGAGCAGGAATAACCACAGATTCCAGCATGTGTCTTTCAGTGAAAGCCGCGTTTGCAGTAAGTACCATATTAATCCTCTTTCCATCCGTAGTATCTGATTAAAATATCCCTTATTGCATCAGCCGGGTCGATATGATCAATAATTATAACAAATTGATCTTGGTCATACAACTGCATGCCACAAGCAAGAGGTGCATATATACGATCAACATCCGCTGTTGCATCTAAGGGAGCAATTCCACAAGAAAAGTAATAATTGTATGCCTGGCTGGCGGGCTGAACATAAGAAGATGTAGAACACTGGTTGATATTCCCCCCATTTCTCACCGCGACGTATGCACGTCGATCAGCAACAACCGCTGAGGTTGTCAAACCGAAGGTAACAGCAACAATCTGCCAAACTTGACCGGCTGGCAAAGAATGAAACAGGGATAATCCCGCTGCCGGGGAAACTATACCAGTAGTTATCAGTTTGTGCCTTTCGGTAAAAGCAGCGTTTGCAGTAAGCGGCATTTTCGATATCTCCTTAGTTCATGTTTGAATTGCAGTGCGGCATACAACAACAAGCCGCAGTCGGGGAAACAGAATCATCGACCGGCAGATCATAAGTAATATATAGACTCCACTCGTGAATCATGTTAGCACCAACACCTAAAGGATTCGGAAACACGCCCGGAGCAATGAAGTTTTTGGACGCATATTCATTCCCGATAGTCGTTTTCCAAACACCCGCATTCGATGCATCAGTGTTGTTTCCAAGTACCGCGGCAGCGTAAGAGTTTCCGGCAACCAAAGCACCGACTATCGGCGTTACATACCATTGAGGAAGAGCTGTAACAGGCACGTTAAATAGCGCAGAAGTAGCGAATAGAGGCCAGTTCGCGGGAACGGCAGGGGGAGTTGCGTCATAAATAGCTATCTGTCCAGATACATCACAACCGCCCGGTGGTGCACCCGACATATAAACATGACCAGTGGCCAGATTTCCACCAAGAACAGGACTACCACGCAACGCAACACGCGCCACATTCCAGTTCCCATACATGGAAGTATCACCTAAGCCGACTTGACCATTCAAACCGATAACATTGTATCCGAAAATTGGCATCTATTGACCTGTTTTTAGTGGAAGTGCGGCCGAAAGGTCAGCGACCGCACTTCCGATTGCGCATAAACAAAGACTATCACAAAAACCCATTGCAACCCGACTATAACAGGATTTTTCAATTTGTCAAGAAGTTTTTTCCGTTTCGGCACGGCAGGCAAAAGAGAGCTGATCAAAAAAGCCGCCGATGATCAAGTCAGTAATCATCGACGGCTTACAAATCAGTTGAACTTTTTGGCTATTTTTTCCGAGCAACGGCAGCATTGACGGCGCGTTTTGCAATAACTTTTGAGATATCGCAGATATCCATCAATTTGTCAATAGCAGCATCCAAATTATTCACCCATCCATTGTTGGGATACCTGGCCTTGAGATCGTCAGTCAATTCGTCAGCTATCGCGGCAATCCAGATAGCGTATTCCCGACGCTTTGCGACCAGAAGATATGGAATGAGATATTTTCTCCCGAGATAGCCGACCACCATCAGAATAACACTTCCAACCATTCCGGTCCAGCCGACAACACTTGTAAAAATCGATTCCAACATGTTTTCCTTTCTGTTAGTTCCAGACCTTCGCGACCAGATTGAACGGCGAAACGATATTGCCGGACACATTGCGAACCTGTAGGCGCATCAAATGACCGGTAATAATCAGGAACCCGTCCCGATTGAACGGCGGCACTAAATCATAGACCGTGTTGTGCTGTAAGACAGCCGGACAAACCAGAGTCGTCATCGTGGCGATATTGGCATTGGGCCAATTCGTTGCCCCTAACATAATATCAATTTCAACAAGGTCATCGGTGAACACGTCGATGCTGAAATACCTCATGCCTTGGATAGCCAAGTGATCGGCAGATGCCACATTTCCCGGCTCCGGGTTAAAGCCAGCGAAATTGCCACCTGGGGGAGCCGCAAAGTTTGCACCTATTGCTAAATCCTCATAGTAAGCCCAATGTTGATCGGGTGAACCATATTCCGACATATCAAACTCCCCTCATTATGATAGACCCGGATACAATCTGGCCAGCGTTCGGACTGGCTGTTTGAATCCGAAACCGTGCTAAGAGGCCCGGTAATTCAATTCCAGAGCCAGACGATATTATTCCATCTCCCTCGACCAGATGAAATGTTTTCCATGCGGTTTGCAATGGAGCACCTACCAATAGGCCATCACCAAGATCGATAATTAGGGAAGCCCCCCCGCGGGCGGCAAGCATACTGTGGACTTCGATCCGGTATGAAAGAACTGACCGGGTATACAATACCCATTCAGCACCGTCAGGATTCAAGAGGTCTTGTTGAGCCGATGCCCCCGGACGTATATACTGAGCGCCCTGAGGTGCAATTCCAAAAGAGCAACTGAATATACCAGCCAGAGTCGCCGGAGCGACCTCAACAAAGGAACTTGGAACCGGCACGAAGTCCCGAGCTGTTCTTACTGTACTCATTAGGCACCTCCCACTGGTTTCCTGAGTGTCCCATACAAATAGGCGGCAACCCAGACATTCGCATTAAAGTCAGTGGCACCAACGAGCAGCTCGACAATCTCGATAGTCAAGACCGATTCGGCATATAAGAACACCGGCGAAAAACGCGGTTCGTTTCCGACCGATGGAGCCAAAGGCAGCATCATATAATCGGCCCGAGCTGCCGGAGTCTGTGACGACCAGAACGGAAGTTGCGCCCCATTGATAGCGGGACGCCAACCGAATTGTTGGTTGCCATATAAGAACGGCTCGGATATCCACCAATCGATTCGGTCTATCTGTAACGTCCGGCCAGGCGGCACCGTGAAGGTAGCGACCACAAGCGGAACGCCGATAGCCGGGAACCGCAACAAGGCCGGCTGACCGTACAGAACAAAAGAGCTATCGTTGCCAGCGAACTCGGTCAGGTTGGCATTAACGTTCGCCTTGACCTTTGCCGCCTCCGCGACGTGAGACACAGCCGACCGATCAGACACCGGTACCACTACATCGGGACCGAACGGAAAGATAGGTTCCCTTTCAAGGGCAAATTTGCTGTACCTATCTCCCATTAGACGCTCGGTCGTTTGAGTTTGGCACCGTGCAACACGATGCACACCTGAGTCCGTGTAGCGATATTTGACGTTACCGTGAACGTCAAAGTAGTCGAAACATTAAAAATGCGTGGAGGCGGCATGTTGTAAACGTCACTTCCGATCCCGGCAATCGCATCGACCGGCATGGCTTGATTCATCAAATCCTTGCCGATCACATTATCCCGCCAAACAATATCACCGGCCCAGTTAGCGACCAGCAACTCGCAGTCCTCAACACCCTGTCGGACGTGTACCGTGACATAGTAGCACTTGAAAGGCGCGTCGGCACCTACAAGAAGCTGCATGTTTACAGCAGCACCGGGAGCCGCCATTGCATCGGACCATCCTGTCGTGTAAAAGAAATTCTCTTCTCTCGTAAGTCTGTCTATTGGCATCTTTCTTTTTTCCTTTTTACATGGTGCCGATCGTCAAATAGACCGGCACCACTATTCAGGCCCGAAGGCCTCAATTCTCGCATCGCGCGAGTCATATTTTCAAGACTACCGGACCGGACGGATACTTGCGCCGTGCAAGAAGAATATGACTTCGATCGGCGCAACAATGGCATCCATATTCTCAAAAGTGACTCGGACGGACTCCTGGGACCCGAGCACAATCGTTTGACCGAGAAAGAACCGATTTTGCGTAACCGACGCACCGTTGTCAAACGTAAAGTTGACTGCGGCTGCAAGGGCAGCATCAGTCGAATAGACAGGAGCCATTCCGGCGTTCGGTATGGCTGCAATTGGCACGGTCAGAAAATCAGTGTCACCTCCAAACCGTAGTCGCATGTTTCCGGCGCGAACCGCGTCAATATCGGCAATAGTCGCGTATGCTCCGGCCTCAGCGGTTCGAGGAAACATCATCGATAGACTATCGATCTGGATTTCGTTTCCACGCTCCAACTGCGAGGCCTGATTGAGATTCGTGTGCCGATAGGTCTTATTGATACCGGCAGCAATCAGTTGCCCAAAAGGTATCGTAAAGAATTGCCCAATGGCGACACCGGCAGCAGCGATCGGCAATATGATTGAATCATAGATCGGCTGGGTATAGAGTAATGAAGTTCCTGGTTTGACTGGCATTTTTTCTACTCCTATAGGGTGGACGTTCGCGTCCGTTAATCAGCTTCTTATTGTTTTCCTCACTCGATCAAAAGACTCCGGCCGGATTGGCGACGTATTCGCCGAACCCACTTGCTGGCTGATCGATATATCCTTCGACCCCGGAAGCGTCAACATAGCCATACAACTCTTTGAGATCGGCAGCCGACACCGTTCCGCCGTCATTAGCCAGACCGCTCAGATATGGAATCCTGGGCAAGGCATATTGACGAAAGAGGTCAACAAAGATGATGGACAAACCACCGGCAGTCACCAGAGCACCGTTCCGGGAATTCGTGAATCGTCCGACAAGGTATCCGACACCAAGCGCGGCCGCCGCCTTGACACCATAGCCGGGGAGTCCGGTGGTTGGCAATCCCGGCCAGAACCTCTTGACGACACGCGGCACAAGTTCAGTCGACAGGATTCCAGATCCTATGTAGACCGCCGACATAATGTCGATGTTGAACGGCCCGATTCTCGGATTTTTGCGCCTTCTCCGAGCCACACCGGTCACAGTGTATCGAGGGCGACGGCGACTTGAGGCGCGCTGGCGCGGATTGCCGAGACTGGCCATGAGTGGATTTTTCCGGCGTTTGGTTCTGCGCTTTGTACTCGGACGGCCGCGACGCGACATAGTACGCTTTCCGCCAAAACCGGCAGCTCTTTGTTTTGCCGAGAGTGGACGCCTTCTTTTGCGACTCTTTCGACGTGGATTTTCAACGATTCTGACGACTGCCATAGCAACCTCCATGTTTAGCCGGTTATACCTTCCGACTCGATTTTTATTTTCCCGTATATCACCAACACCCGATTTCCGTCTGCCTGAACGCCCGGATCGGCGAACAGCATAACAGGCCCGGTGAACTCATGCCAATATCGGACAACCCCATCATCCCACTTGTCGGCAATGTAGTCGACGCGAGCGCAAACGCCGATCTTCGTAAGACTTTTCGGCCAGTCGATATCGACCGCACTTTCAAACCGCGCCGAATGGCCATGAAACTTTTCAGACAAGGCAACGGCCTGCTCATGCGACTTATGTTCAAGAAGGTCGACAAAACCGTCCGCTCGATTCGACAGAACAGCAGTCGGCAATTGCGAAAGTCGATTGACTTCGATAATGTTGCTCGTAAGCAGATCAGTAAAACGATAGACTTTTCTACCGTCCGACCGAAACCGGCCAACGTATTCCAAAGCGTAAAGGATAGCATCTTTTTCCGCACTCATTATTTCCTTGTGAACGTATAAACCGCCCAGGCAGCAATTACCAACGCAAGGACTGTTGTTATTTCAGATCCGAAACCGCCGAATAAACCACCCGACTGTTCGGCTTTGATAGCCTCGACAAGAACGTCAGCCGGTAGTTTTCCAGCTGTGACCTGATCGATCATTTCTGACAGGTTCGCTTGTTTTTGCATGTAGACCACAGCCCACATTCCGGCAGCAATGCCGCCGACTATCACAACGCCAGCAACAACAACAGGCACAAGGCCAAGACCCGAAGGTTTATAGGCACGTATGCGACCGACAAAATCATCGACCTTGCCGCCGAATTCGAGACCGTCCGGCGTTTTGATAAAGTTAGGTCGAATCGTTTCCCATAGTTGCGGGAATTCCCTGTACCAGCTCATAATTTCGTTTTGCTGGCCAGTAGTGAACAGACCGGCCTCGACACCAACTTTGAACTTGGCAAAGTCAACAACGGCTCGATCAAATATATCCGGGAAGTCGGGAACTAAACTTTTGATTTTCTGTTGATCCCAATAATTCAAGACGGCAGACGTTGCAAGTCCTGCCGTGATAGGATCTATACCCTCAAGCCTGTTTGGTGTCACAACGATCATTATTGTTGACCCTGCCGAATGTGACGTTTGCGCGATGCATAAGGATACTGCCGTCGCATGGCTCGAGCTGGTCGACGGCGTTTCACAGCCTTTTTCTTTTTAAAAAACATATCGTAGAGAACCCATCCGGCAAAAGCAAGGACACCATAACGGATATATTCAGGCGTCGCGAATTCTCCGGCAGTAACTCCGGCAGCCTCGGCAGTCGTTTGAACTTTGGTCGGATCGATCCAGACTATATCGTCAAAAGTGATTCCTGACTTTGTTGCGATCAAAGGAACGGACGGCAACGGCTCGCGGATCTCAATTCCGCCAGCATGATCACCGGCTCCCGAATAGTTTTCCATCGAGCGTAGAGGGTCGCGACCTTCGATAAGATCGACTCGAGCTGCCGCTATAGTCGTGCCGCTCGGTGTCACTGGTTTGTAACCCTCTGGATATTTAGAACGAATCCGACACCTCGCACCCGAACCCATTGCCATCCATCTCGCATGCGTGAAATCCCATTTTTGAGCCTCGGCCAGTTCAAAGGCGAGTTTGGAATCCGCAGCTGGAACCGGCACACTGACAGCCGTGGACCGTATTTCGGTCGGCATCGTCGGCGGGATAGGCACCGGACCGAATTTAGTATCATCAACCTCGAAACTCGGAGCTATCGGAATAGGTCTTAAGAAGAAAGGAACAGTATCCGGTCCGCCGACCCACCCACTTGGTATGGAGGGAGCCTCTGCAGGCTGGATTGCAGGAATCGGAGCTATCGGAGGCAAAAGCGGCTGAGTTGTCGGTGCAACGAAGCGATCTCCGTTTTCGTATCGAACTCGAGCAAGACCCTTCAAACCTGAACCTGTTTGTATATATCCCATGACAACCTACTTTCTCACAATGAACATTAGAGCCAGGCCAGCCGCAATGAGCAGAGGCCATGTACCACCAACACCACTATCGAACATCGAGGCAGTTGACGCGACGGGAGCCGTTTGAACATACGGGGATACTTGTGTAACCTGTGCAGCCTGTGCAGCCTGTTGAGTTTTCGGGACATACGGACCGGTTTTCTCTCGTGATTCTACAGCAGCGACAATATCAAGGATTTCCCTTTCAGGGAAAGCGCGTGATTCGACCCAGCCCCGGCCGAAGTCGTCACCCATGTGTACAACCCTGTCTTTCACAAAAACGCGCCAGTTACGCAATCCGCCGTCAATGGGACCACCGCTGATATCGAAACCTTTTGGACTATATAATTCATCCAACCAGCCTTCCCATACCGTATGCAATTCCGGACCGCCAGAGTAGTCTGTCCATCCTCCGGTGTCACGCTTCGAACCAAAGTATACTATGTAAAAATAACCGGGCGGAGTACCAGGGGGAGTGGAGAATCGCCACGGGAGCGTTTTTTCAGGCGGCTTTGTACCTAATATGGACGAAAAGATTCCGTAACCGACTTTACCGGCTCCAATAACAGCGGGGAGAGCAAAACCTAAACCTGTTTGTACATACATTCGACTACCTACTTTCTCACAATTAGAAACAAAGCCAAGCCAGCCGCAATGAGTAACGGCACCATTCCCCGGCCGAGACCGGCTCCGAACGCACTGGCCACAGCTGGCGTTGCTTCCGCCTGAATAAGATGCTCAGGAATAGTGATTGTCGGCGAAAATCTGATCAAGGGAGCACTTTCACCACCACCGGGAGTTGTTTGACTCGTATTCAAATAATACCTGACCGACTCCTTTCCGGCATTCAAGAGATCGTCCCAAGTACCGCTAAGACCTTCAAGTTCTGTTGACGATCCGGCGGGCTTCAAAGAACCTATCTTGTGTTCGACAATGTGGTCGGCAAATTTCTGAATAGCTTTTTCGGTTGGTTCAATGGCCAGTTCGTTTTTTGTTGGAAAGTTGCCTTCGCGGATGACTCTGAGATATCCACGAACATCATTAAGGTTGATCAATCCGGCTTCCCAATTTCTTGACAGTGTTTGACCGACAGCCATTTCGACCGCTTTTTTCACATCACCTCTCGTTACTTGAACTGATTCGTCGCCTGACATATCGCGCACCTCACCGTTTAGATTGTAAACACGTTCGACGGGAAACTTAGGAGGCCTCCAACCGAAGCCGCGTTTGGGTTCGGTAGTATCGGCAGGAAACCATTGACCGTCGACAAACAACTCTGGGAATATATGGACAAGTCGATCTTCTGAATAACCAACGACTCGGAGCCGGGCAGGTATTCCGACAGCGAGAGCCAGACCAGCAACAAGACCGCAATGATCATCACAATCACCAGCACCAATTTCAATTGTGGCGGTAGGGCTTTGAACAGTTTCAACATCGAGCGGGTCTTTTTGATACCGAACACGACGCGAAACGAAATCGAAAATCGCGCGAGCTTCACCAGTATAGTCTTTGGATTTAATCGCATGGTTCCTCAACAGCCTGCTTGCCATGAGCCGCAGTTGTGGCCGTTCAAGATCATACCTGACAAGCCTTGCAATCTCCTGAACGGTTCTGTCGGTCCCGGCGATACCTCCGGGGATTTCCGCCAGTGTATGTCTCATACCGCAATCAATTGCACGTTTTACGATTTGTCAAGCAGTATTTTGCACAGTGGCAACCCATTGCTCTATTAGTGCACACGCCCCGCGCTTAGTTGCAATTAGTCTACAATATCAAGACGCAGTGGTTTGCACCTGCCATATTGGCGGTGCTTGTGGCAGTCCAATAGGTATAGCTCCGCCCGGTAGATCTCGGACCCTCGAAATTAAAGCCTCTGTATTGTAAAGCTCGGGATGTTTCCGAACGTGGTGAAGGTTCAAACCGAACACAGAACCGCCGATTGTCATAATTCCATCGTATAAAAGATCGACCAGGCAGAAAGGACATTGATCCGGGTAGTGTTCACGTTTGGCAAATTTGATTTGATTGTAGAAGATACCACCCGTTCGTATACGCCGGGTTCCTTTTGTAGCTTTCAAGAACTCAACAGCACGGTAGAAGTCTAAAAAACGAGGGGCTTTCGTAACATACTTCGCAGTGTACCGAGCGGCCTTGCCCGGATCACGAATAGCCTCTATATGACATCCGGTGTCGCCGCCAGTTATCCGCACCCACGCGGCAAGTAGTTTTTCCCATCGAATCCACGGACCATATACGAGAACGTGAGCATGGAGATTGTTGTTGTCCTGGCCGAACTCATTGACGGCAATCGTCCCGGCACCTTGCCAGCGTTTCCGATCCTCAACCACCTTGCCAGTTCGAGAAAACCTCCCCGCGTGTTTACCATAGAACAACCGACAGAAAATCCCAACGTGCCGGTTGAATATCTTCGTATCGTCCTGAGTCGGAAACCGGCCTCGATACTTGCCGGTCGATGTCGATAGAGTCAATAAGGCAATCGTCCAGCCCTTTTTCCTCTTCGCGAAACATGGCTTGATCAGTTCCATGATTTTTTTGTAGACCTGTTGACCATAAATACGAGAACATCGATCACAGAGTCGCGCCTTGCAGTAGAATCGAGAGTAAAAGCGGTTCATACAATCAGGACATAGCCTCGACGATCCCTGTTGTCCGCACTTTCGGAACCGATCAATGATTCCAAGTTGTCGACTAATGTTGCGAACAAAATGACCGGAAAGAACATCAGCATCGAGCAAGTCAGCCAGATAATGCCGTTCGGTGTCCGACATATCGTCTTGAAGTGAAAAGGTTTCCGGTGCCGGACGTGTGCCGGCGCCTTTTCCATAATCTATATCTAAATCACCTTGGAACGGTTCGCGGTTCAACATCCTTGTTGCCCTGGACTCCCTTCAATCGGTTTATGGCATAGGCCACATATGTCGGATTTTCATCGATGCCGTAGTACAGCCGCTCGAGATCCCTGGCAGCTTGGCAAGTGGTTCCAGATCCACAAAACGGATCAAGTATTAACTGATTCGGCTTTGATAGATATTCGACCAGCTTTCGCATGTGGTTGAGATTGCGAAAACAAGGATGAGGATTGTCACCGCGAGGACGAATACCGGAATTGATTTCACCGCCGATGACTCGATGGACACCGTTCAGTCGACGGTGGCCGAATAGATAGGCAACGTCGGAGCCGTACAACAAAGAACCGCGATAGACAGGCGGTATCCGGCGCAACCAAATCACTCGAAAGAAAGGCAGTGTTATCGGCGCAAGAAAACTCGGATTCGTGTCACAGCCAAGAATGACCAGGACTCGGTCGGTAACACGGCAAATTTCCCTACAGGCGCCTTTCCACATAACGAGCAGCTCAGCCGGATCGATATCAAAGTCGACAGCCGTTTCCGGCCAGGGCGGGTCGGTCATAACAACGTCAACCGATCCTTCCGGTAGAACTGACAACCGCTCGATCGCATCACCACAAACAATCGTATTCACGTAATCTTGTAGGAATAGAGGCATCATGGAGCGGTAGTCCAATAAGATAACAAAGGCTTGAGGTCATAGAAGTTGCGACGTTCAAGAGCCTTCGGATCACATCCCCACCACAAACCACGCCATATTTGACGATAACGACGGCACCAACAATCACCACCGGCGAAATCTATGTCCTTGATCAGCTGGTAGTAGTCTCCATTGATTGCGTCGCGATAGAAAGTATCATCACCAAACAGGTCGAAGGTCTCAATATGCAGCCGGCCGATTCTCATATCATTCTCCGTCGCTCAGACAGACGATCTATACAAGAATGCTTATCCATTGCCCGTCTTAGCGTTACAAAATAGACGTTATGACTGTTACAGATCGGACAGTATTTGAATTTTTGAAGGTTCCCCGATCCTGTTCTCTGTGAATAAACACGCCGTCCTGTCCATTCACAGTTGCCACACCGGACCTTTCGCCTGTAGGGTGAACTTGATTTCATTGTACTGAATCCAAGAACCTGTCAATCCGATTATTCATGTCCTTCTTTTTCCGTCTTTTTCGACGGTCCCGGAAGTATTTGACAATCAGGAAGACAGTAAACCCCAACAGGATGCAAGTCTGAATACCCATTAGAACAAGAAGCGGAGTCATATTTTCTATATACATTTCGTTACCTTTCTAAGAACTTGTTTCTATGATAACAAGTAAAGGCCGCTCGGAGCGGCAAAGAGAAAGAACCGGCCCGAAACGGTCATGCATAGACCCTTCGCAACGGATACTGACAAAACTCGCAATCCGATTCAAAGCCCAACGCAGGCCAACGCTGACCACACTTACCACACCAGTCGAACGCTCCAATCGGAGTTTCAACTTCGGCACAGTAGACCATTGTTTGACGATGACAACTGTCGGTATGGACAATCTCAGCCGCAGTCGATGCCGTCCGGCCACAATGGAAACACCAG
>DAOUUR010000485.1 GCA_030668045.1 bacterium | reverse complement strand
TACACTCTCCAAAGCCAACCAGCGCTGAAACCATTTGCTTGCCAGTTGATTGTCAAAAGAATGTCCCATCTCTTCCGGCTCAAGAAGAACTGTTTGACGCGATGCGCCTAAAAACCGATACATTTGTCGGATAACCGCAAAGCTCTCTCGTGCCGCGTCGCTGGTGGCTGGATCGCGTCGGCCGTTGACAAACATGACCGGTCGGGGGGCGATGAGGGCAGCCACATCGCCCATTTCGGCGTATGACAGGATACTGGGGATGTCATTGCATGGGCAGTGTGATTCGTCTAGGCAGGTGACGATGTATTTCCCCAGATAGCTATTGATCATGGCCACCCGTACTCGCTCGTCGAGGGCTGCTGTGTACATGGTCAATGCGCCCCCCGCGCCAATTCCAGTAGCGCCGATGTTTCCAGGATCGACTTCCGGGCGGGTGAGGAGGTAATCGATGATGCGCATCCCATCCTGAACCAGCAAGCCATACCACGTTCGTCCTACCAGACGGGCGGAGGCGTCTATTTGAAGATGGCCGATGGCGCCCAAACGACCGAAGCCGCGCAGCTCCATGGTCAGTGTGATAAATCCTGCTCGAGCCAAAGCCAATGCGTTCGCGCGCTGATAGGATTTTTGCAGACCCGCCGTCTGCTCGATTGTGCCATGACCCGGGAAAATAACAACCGCTGGCAGTGGCTTCTTGACCTCCACAGGGCGGAACAAGTACACGGGCACGCGCAAGCTTTCCTCTGTATGCAACCAGATCAACTCACGCCACAGGTCATCAATTTGTACGCGTTCTTCCACCTCGGCTTTCAACTCATCCTGATCAAATGGTCGCCGCGCTCGTTCACCTACACCCAGGAGTTCCCACAGTCGATCACGTAACCCATCCCGCCAGATCTCCCAATCGTCGCGGTTCCCGCCCTGAAAGCGATAGGGAGGCGTGGTTATCACCGCACGGCGGATGGAAGCCATCAGGGCAACACCGATCTCGTCGGTTTCTGCCCCCTCTCTGGTTGGAGCGATGCTCTCCACCAGCCGACCGCCGAGTTCTCCTAATTGTTCAACAGCTTTCTTAACCTGACGGATGGGTGTTGGTTTTTCACCGAAGCGGCGAGCCAAGTCGGAGGCGGCTTCTTCAAATAAGACCTCCTGATCGTAACGCATTTGGAGCTCCTCCTGGTTGCGTCGTAGCCAGAGGTATAGATCAGCCTCGGTGTGGTTGGGGAATTCTTGGAGGATATCTTGTTGGTGGATGATCTTGATTATTGGGTTGTAATGCGTGTCACACCAAGATTTCACCGCTCGATCGAAGGGCACTTCATGCTCGTCGATCGTTGGAAGACTTTGTTGCAGCACCGTAATCTCGTACAGCAGATCCTCGTACCCATCCGGCTGTGTGAGATCGAGGTTTATATCAGGACAGAGCCTATCGATGCGAGTGTGCTCCAGAAAGGCGCCGTATGCGGCCTCGGTCAACAAATCGTTGACATCGGTGTCCTGCTTCAGGGGAACGCGGGTCTTATACTCCCAGATGTAAGCTTGGATGAAGGGGGCGTTGCTCTGCCGTGCCACCGAAACCCGATGGTTGCCGTCGCGTACAAAGTACACATTACCCACTTTGTAAAGCTCAATTGGCGGCACGCCCCCACCTACGTTAACAAGTTGGTCGATTTTCCGCCACCGCCCCTCGAGTTCGTCTTGACGTGGGAAAAAATCGCGAGTGAAGTTCTGATATCGCCCAACGCTGCCGATAATGTTATCCAAGGGCACGTCCTGCAATCCTAGGTACTGTCGCTCGCGCAATTGCAGTCGCTCTCGTACTCCCTCAAAGGGTAGCAGATCCACCGGGCGTTGGCGGAAAATGGCAAGGACGTCCTGGACAAACGCCGCACGCTTGGCCCGTTTCCAATCGCGTCTGGTTTGGCTTGAATATGAGTCATCCATTTGATGTTCTTAAAAAAGTACAGGGGTTTCCAAAGCAGCGGCCATGGCTGGGGCGTCAGTGGTAGTGATTCTGTCAACGCCAGCGGCGATCAGGCGCTGCGCCACGGTGATATGCTCTGATCGATCCGGGTTAAGCGTCCAAACGTCTACCTCCGCCCCGCACCCGTGAAGAAATTTAATCCAATCAAAACCGTCATTGAGGGTAAGCTCGAGGGTTTGAGCTGGGATATACCACACCGCTGCGCTCGGCGCTTGAACCCATAGCGCTTCAGCTCTGACGGCTAAGTACTCTTTCGTTTCACCCCAACGACGACTGGCCAACGGGTGATCATCCCAATAACCGTACTCACCTAGACGGAAGGGAGGCTTCCGAGGCTCTCGTTCTACGCTCGTGCCCGCAGCACTGGAGAGTAGCGGCTCGAG
>DAOUUR010000595.1 GCA_030668045.1 bacterium | reverse complement strand
TTTCAATTCGAGCGATCTCTTGGTAGGCTTACAGGAAGTGGCTGACAGGCTTGGTGCGGCCAATATCGAATATGTTGAACCTGATTACTATCTTGAGTTTTTCGACTGGCCGACCGATCCCTTTTTCGCCGACCAGTGGTATCTCCACAACACCGGACAGGATTATGTTGGCGTCGACAGAATAGACGGGGATTTTAACGACACGTTGATTATCCGGTCGGGCACGGCCGGAGTTGATATCGGCGTGGGACCTTTCTACGATACTCAGCCGACCGAGGCAACCCGTGTTGTGGTGGCAATTGTAGATTCCGGGGTTGATCGTGACCATCCGGAACTTCAGGGTGCCATGTGGCAGAACATTGACGAAATTCCTGATAACGGTATTGATGATGACCACAACGGCTACGTCGATGATGCTTTCGGCTATGACATCTCTGGAGACAGCCTCACTATTATCAATGTAGTGGGTGACAGCGACCCAACCGATTTTGTAGGTCACGGAACTCATCTGGCCGGGATTGTTGCCAGTCGTGCCAACGAAGCCGGGATCAGCGGTATTGCGCAGGGAGCTGAAATCATGCCGGTTAAGATTAGGCCCAATGGTACCGCCGCGGTGGGAGCAGTCGGTATCATGTACGCTGTCAATGCTGGTGCTCAGATAATCAATATCAGTTGGGGAAGCCCTTTTGAATCGGGGATATTGAGAGAGGCTCTCCTGCTGGCTCGTCGCAACGGTGTTTTTGTTTCGATTGCGCCCGGCAATACCGGCACCACGCAGCGGTTTTTCCCGGCAGCTTTTGATTCATCTTTCGTCGTGGCCGCAGGCAACTCCGATGGCTACCTGACAGATTTTACAACCTACGGAGCACATATTGATCTGGTAGCGCCCGGTCAGGATATCCTCTCGCTAAGGGCGGCCGGTACCGATATGGCCGAAGTTGGATTCGAACCGGGAGTCAGGATTATTGGCGATGATTCGCTGTACTACCTCGCCGACGGTACATCTATGGCGGCACCGATGGTTGCCGGAGCGGCGGCATTCTTGCTTTCAATTCGTCCCGATCTTTCTCTGGACCATCTGGAGCAGATTCTCAGGCTTGGCGCTGTGGATATGGTCGATCCGTTCAACCGAGGCGACGAGCTCATCGGTATCGACACTCTCTCCGGTCATGGCTACCTTGATATAGCCTCTTCGTATTCGCTGTTGACCGAAGGAGGCCTGCAATTTGTTCTTCCTGCTCGCCGCTATCGCTACACCGATGATCTGGTGATTAAAATTGCGCCGGTGTCGGGTTACTATGGCGCTTGGCAACTGGACTATACGGTGGGCTTTGGCTCCGATGACTGGCAACCGATGGCTGACGGATCTTCCTTACCGGTTGACTCCATAGCCTATGCTTTTGACAACGGTTATATTGAGGGCGATATAAAACTTCGTCTCACCGACAAAAACGGCCGCTCTCGCACCACCGGATTCATATATGTGCGGCAGCGTCGTACCGAAATGATAAGCCCGACTCCAGGGGCCGAGTTGAAGTACAATGTGCTGATTCGCGGTTCGGTGTATGGTCCCGACTATGATTCAATGGCTGTTTTCTCCCAGCGTGGTGACGATCCCATCTGGCAACGGTTTGCATCGACCGGTGAGTTCTTCGATTCGCTGATCTACATATTTTCAGCCTCTGGCGCGGATACCGGTGACTAACGAATCTACCTGCATGGCAACTATCAGCCTACGGAGTTGGTCGATACGGATGCGGTG
>DAOUUR010000162.1 GCA_030668045.1 bacterium | reverse complement strand
GTGCCAGGTCACTCTTGAAATTGACGCCCCGGCCGGTATGAATTCGGTTATGACCGTCGAATCGCTTGAGGATTTGGGGATTTCTGAAGGCGACCGGGTAAAGGTCGTGGCCAAGGCTGTCAATGTCCTGCTGGTAAAGGAGTAACACCCCCGTTTCCTCTCCTCAACTACCGGCAATTTTGGGCCGATAATAGTCACTATGGGAGAAGTTGAACCAAAGAGACTAAGTCATTATGCGCTGACCGAAGAGATCGGTAGTGGCCGCAACGGTACGGTCTATCGTGGTTTCGATATGGAGCAGCAACGCGTGATTGCCGTCAAGGTGCTCCGCGAAGGCATCATGGCTGTCCACAATTTTCAGAAACAGGCGATTGCCCGGACGATGACCGTCGCCCAGATCGATCATCCCAACGTTGCCAATGTTACGGCTATCGAGAAAATCGATAACCTGTACGTGATCATCTCGGAACTGGTCGAAGGCAGATCAATCTGTGAGACTCAAGGTCGCGGCAATTTGAAACTCTTTCTCAATATTGCCTTGCAATTAGTTACCGGCTTGCAAGAAGCACACCGCCAGATGGTGATCCACGGCAATATCCGCCCCTCGAATGTGCTGATGGACCGGGAGGGTGTTGTCAAATTGACCGATTTTGGCCTCCACCAGACTCCGGATGCCGTCGCCGGGGAGGACGATATCGAGGCTCTTCGCTACCTTTCGCCCGAGCAGATTGATGGCCACCCCCCGAATTTCGTTTCCGATCTCTATTCGGTTGGACTGGTGCTCTACAACCTTCTCTGTGGCTCGACTCCGTTTCAGGACGGTGAAGCTGACGAAGTCCGCTGGGCAATCAAATCGAACCCGGTCAATATCGAACCTCTGCGTGAACGCGGAATCCCCGGCGAAATAGTCCTGCTGGTGGAGAAACTGACCGCTCTGAAGCCTGAAGATCGCTTTGCCAATACCGAAGGACTTCTGATCACACTGGAAGCAATCGGAGATTTTGAAAGCAGCCACCAACATTCTTTTGACCAGACCGGCCCGAAATGGTCAGCACGTCAATACCTTATGGTATCGGTACTAATCTTCCTGTTAATCATCTTCTGGATAATCATCACCTCCTACCAAAATTGATCAGCCCTGAACTTACGGCCCATCAAGAGATCTTCCTCAAAGCCAAGCGTGACCCAAATTCAGCTAAATTAACCGTCCCCAATTACTAAAAAGTTGTTTACAGGCCGTCAAGAAGGCGTATTATTCGGAGTTTGCCTAAGGCAGAATATACTTCATAGGTGCTTGGATGCTGATATATCATAATTCTGACGAAATCGAAATCCGGTCGCGGTTGCCGATTATTCCACTCCGTGACGTAGTTCTTTTCCCGCATATGATTTTCCCCCTCCTGATCGGTCGGGAATTTACAATGAATGCCCTTCAGGAAGCGATGACTGGGGACAAGCAGATTCTTCTTGTTACCCAACGAAAGGCGGGTATCGACAGTCCCCGCGGGAAAGACCTGTACGAAGTTGGCGTTGTCGCTCACATCCTGCAGGTAATGAAAATGCCCAACGGTACTGTCAAGGTGCTGGTCGAGGGATTGGTGCGAGCCCGCCTCGAAGATGTTGAGATGGAGGACGGAAATTACCTGGCGGCCGATCTGAATGTCGCCTTGCCCGATACTGATCCCACCGACCGAGAGACCGAAGCGCTATCGCGGTCGGTCAACGAAAAATTCGCCGACTATGTTCGACTCAATCGCCGTATCCCCGACGAAGTACTCATTACGCTCGCTTCGATTGAAAACTATGACGAGAAGGCTGATACCATTGCCGCTCACGTCCTGCAGAAAATCGAACGACGACAACAGCTTCTCGAAACCGTATTGGTGAAAGATCGTCTCCGCCTGCTGTCGCAGATATTGGAAGAGGAGATTGAGATACTGAAGATTGAGCAGAAAATCGATGGTTCGGTTCGGGAATCTATGACCCGCAGCCAGCGTGAATTCTACTTGCAGCAGCAGTTGAAGGCGATCAAGGATGAACTGGGACAAGGCGAGGAACCGTCGGCCGAAGTTGACGATCTTTACGCCATGCTCGACACCAACGACTACCCCGAGGCGGTGGAGATCAAAGCCGAAGAAGAAATCAAACGGCTCTCCAAAATGCACCCTTATTCGGCGGAAGCTGGAGTAGTGCGCTCGTATCTGGACTGGATACTTGGGATGCCGTGGCAGACGAGTACCGAAGACCGTACCAGTTTCGACGAAGTCAAGTCGATCCTTGATGGCGATCATTACGGACTCGACAAACCCAAAAAGAGAATCCTTGAGCATTTGGCCGTTATCCGTCTGGCCGGACAAGTGAAAGGACCGATTCTCTGTCTGGTTGGTCCCCCCGGTGTTGGTAAGACATCGGTGGGTCGCTCCATTGCCCGGTCGCTCGGTCGGAAATTCGTCAGGATGTCGCTGGGTGGAGTTTCCGACGAATCGGAAGTTCGCGGACACCGCCGTACCTACATTGGGGCCCTTCCCGGCAGAGTGATCCAGATGATCAAAAAGGCTGGCTCCAACAATCCGGTTTTCCTTCTTGACGAAGTGGACAAAATCGGCAAAGACTTCCGCGGCGACCCTGCTTCGGCGTTGCTTGAGGTCCTCGACCCGGAGCAGAACAACACCTTTACCGACAACTACCTTGAGCTTGAATTTGATCTGTCCAATATTTTGTTCATAACAACGGCTAATTCTGTCACCAATATTCCCCCGGCGTTGTTGGATAGGATGGAGGTCATTCGGTTACCCGGTTACCTTGATTTTGAAAAAGCTGCCATCGCGCGGGATTATCTCACGCCCAAGCTCGTCAAAGAACTGGGACTGGCGCGGGTAAAGGTTGAGTTTGCCGAGGATGCCCTCTTCGAAGTAATCCGTCATTACACTCGTGAATCAGGCGTCCGCGAATTGGAGCGCCAGATCAGTGCTGTGCTGCGTAAGAAGGCGGTGGAGCTTGCCGAGGGAAAACGGCTGCGAGGCATCGCCGTCACTCGTAAGAAAATCAACAAACTGTTGGGCGCACCTCGTTATGTCGACACCGACATCAAGACAACTCCCACCATCGGATACGCTCTCGGCCTGGCCTGGACCTCGATGGGTGGCGAAGTGCTACCGGTTGAGGTTCTGCCAATGGTCGGCAAGGCCAAGCTGGTGTTGACCGGGTCGCTTGGTGATGTCATGCAGGAGTCGGCCAATGCGGCCCTCTCCTACATTCGCAATCATGCCACCAAACTCGGCCTGCGTGACGATTTCTTTGAAAAAGTTGACCTGCACATACATATCCCCGAAGGTGCCGTCCCCAAAGATGGTCCCTCCGCCGGTGTTACTTTGCTGACTGCCACGCTGTCGGCCTTGAATCGCATTCGGGTGCGGACCGATATCGCTATGACGGGTGAGATTACTCTAAGCGGTGATGTCCTTCCGGTTGGTGGTCTCAATGAAAAATTGCTGGCCGCCCGAAGGCACGGCATTTATGAACTGATCGTTCCGAATCGCAACCGTAAGGATATCGCGGAACTGCAGCCGGAACTTCTGGAAGGTCTGACCATTCACTACGTTCGATATATCCGGGACGTACTCAAATTGACAATGACCGAATCACCGTTTGCCAATTCGAAACCCCGCACAGGAAGAAACTTGGGGGCAAGCGCCCGACGGTAATGACTGCCATCGCGCCCGCAAAAACCCGCCCACAATTTATGACACAGGAGAGGTTCACAAGGATCGATGAGTGCGTTTTTGTCGGCTCATTCTATGGTCTTGACCAACTGCCCAAAGACCGGCGACCGCAGATAGCTTTTGCCGGACGATCCAATGTCGGCAAGTCGTCACTTCTGAATCGACTGACCGGAAGGAAGAAGCTGGCCAAGACCTCTCAGACTCCCGGCAAGACTCGGTCGCTCAATTTCTTCGCTGTGAACCAGAAATTTTATTTCGTTGATCTACCCGGCTATGGATACGCTCGCGCTTCCAAAACGGAACGAAAAAGCTGGGGCAGGCTGGTGGAAAGTTATCTGGAAAAAAGTCCGGACCTTATCGGATTGGTGTTGTTGCTGGACTGTCGCCGCGATCCTACCCCCGAAGATATTCAGCTTCTGGAGTGGCTCACCTCCAAAGAGACCCCGGCCTTGATAATTATTACCAAGACCGACAAGCTCACCCGCGACAAAGTGAACCGCAAGGTTCAACAGACAGAAGAGGCGCTCGGTGTTTCGGCGATTCCGTTTTCTGCGGTCACCGGTTATGGGAAAAAAGAACTGTTTGGGGCGATTGGTGATCTGATTGCTGAGAAAATGACTAAGTGAGGAGATAGAATAGATGGGTCAAAACAGGGTTGTGGTCGGATGTCAGTGGGGTGATGAAGGCAAAGGGAAAATAGTCGATCTGTTGGCGGCGAAGGCCGATGTTATCGCCCGCTTCCAGGGAGGGGCAAACGCTGGACACACCATCGTGGTCGGTGATATCAAATACGTTCTGCATCTGATACCGTCGGGTATCATTCATCCCGGCAAGATTTGCTATATCGGCAACGGTGTCGTTCTCGATCCGTTTGGTTTCAAAGAGGAACTCGATTTTCTTACCGAGAAAAACATCGACTACACCGGTCGCCTTTTTGTCTCACCGGCCGCCAATCTGGTCATGCCATACCACAAGTTGATCGACGCTGCCGAAGAGAAAAAGCGCGGCACCGGATCAATCGGGACAACCGCACGTGGAATCGGTCCGGCCTATGTTGACAAGGTTGCCCGTCATGGTATCCGGGTGATTGATCTCCTCTCGCCCGACCGCCTGCGTGAGCGCCTCGACCTCCAGAAAGTACTGAAAGAAAAATATCTCGCCGACTCCGACGATGAACGGGCCGACCTTGATCTGATCTTCCGGCAATTGATGGAGATGGCTGACCTCTTCCGTGAGTTGACTGTCGATGTTTCCCTCAAGCTGCAACAGGCCGACAGCGAAGGAAAGTCGATCCTCTTTGAAGGCGCTCAGGGCGCTCTGCTTGATGTGGACCTCGGTACCTATCCGTTCGCGACGTCATCGAATACGACGGTTGGTGGTGCCTTGACCGGTCTGGGGGTCGGCACGAAAATGATCGACCAGACGGTTGGTGTCGTGAAAGCGTACACAACTCGGGTGGGAGCTGGTCCCTTTCCGACCGAACTTGAAGGCCCAATCGGCGAGGAACTCCGACGGGCCGGTGGTGAGTTCGGTGCTTCAACAGGCCGGCCTCGCCGCTGCGGCTGGCTTGATCTGGTAATACTTCGCCACGCGGTACGCATCAACGGCGTCGATTCGATCGCGATTACCAAGTTGGATGTACTCGACGGGTTCGATGAAATCAAGGTCTGCACCGCCTACCAGCTTGATGGAAAAGAACTGACCGAAGTGCCGCTTGATATGGCCGACCTGGTACGTGTCAAACCGATTTACCGGACTTTCCCCGGCTGGAAAAGCGAGACGACCGGGGTTACATCGTTTGACCTGTTACCGGAGAAGGCAAGAGACTACTTGAGTTTTGTGGCCGATGATCTCAAGGTGGCAATTCTGCTAATTTCAACTGGAGCGAAACGACGAGAAACTATATTTGTATGAACAGTGCAAGAAAAGGAGATGAGAAAATTATGAAAATCGCAACCGTAATCTGCGCCGCTCTGTTGCTTCTGGTTTCAGTGGCTTTTGCCGACGACAGCACCGATGTCAAGGCCGACGCCAAGAAGGTTGAAGTTAAGGCGCTTGCAGACGATAGCACCGATGTCAAGGCTGATACCGAGAAGGTTGAAGCCAAGGCCGACACGAAGGAGACAATGAAAGTGAAGGAACCGGAAGTCATTACCACCAAATCTGGCCTCAAGTATATCGACCATGCCGTTGGTGATGGCGATGAAGCCGTTAAAGGCGCGACGGTCGAAGTCCACTATACCGGCTGGCTGGATGAGAACGGCAAGAAGGGCAAGAAATTTGACAGCTCCAAGGATCGCAACCAACCGCTCAGCTTCCCGCTGGGCGCCGGACAGGTCATAGGCGGTTGGGATGAAGGCGTGGCCGGTAT
>DAOUUR010000445.1 GCA_030668045.1 bacterium | reverse complement strand
TAATACGTGCTTTTGTTGATGCGATTAATAAGTTGGCAGTCGAAGATAATCCTACTGAAATGGGGAACTGATTTATGAGTGGTCATCGAGGTTATGTTTTAGAGGCGCACGGTTTTGTTGAAACGGCTACGCCTGCCGATCCTGCCGTCGCTACGGACTTGGTCTGGGCAATACCTCTTGAGCCTGGCGGTGGTTCTGATGTCCAGGTCTTGATTGAGTGCCTTTCTTTTTCGTTCCTGACTGTCGGGGTTAATCGGTTGGTTGCTGTTAGCCTTTTGTCGGGTGCTAATAATTTCTACACAGGTGCGCCTGGGTTGGTGCAACCGGCTGGGACTGATATTTATAGCGCCGGTCGGGGCCTGCAGAGCCATCGGCTGGGGAATTATCAGTCTATCCCTTTGCCGTCCTGTTTGTTGGGTCCGGGGCACGTTGTGCGGACTCAGATATTAAATATCGCCGGTGCCGATCAGGTCACCGATGTGGTTATTCGGTACCGTTGGTGGAGGTTGGTCTAATGTCTGGGCATAAAGGATATGTCCCGGAATCTCACGGGTTTGCCGTCGTCGAAGTGCTGGCCAATCCGGCTGCCGGTGCTAATCTGACGTGGACTGTCCCGACTGAGGCCGGGGCCGCTGGTCCCTTGCTTTGCGTCGAGCTACGGTCGATAAGGTTCTATCTTACGGTTATCAATGCTGTGAATGTCCATTTCCAGTTCACTGACGGTGCCAATGTTTTTGGTTATGCTGTCGGTTTCGCTGCCCAACCCGGTTTCTCCTCAATGCATCATTGTTCTGCGCCCGGTGTCGGTGGTTCTCAGGTCGGGACCCTCCATAACAGCCGGATGCCTCGTGTTTTGTTGGAATCTGGCGACGTTGTTTCCTCTGTTGTCGCTGGTATGGGCGTGGCTGACCAAATCTCGGAGATTTGTTTGCGATATCGGAAGTGGTACTCTAATTAGTTAGTTGAGTAGGGGTCTTTTCGTGGGTGGTATTGCAGAGCGGGCGTTATCTTTTGATGGTGGCTTTTATTCTCCTCGTGACTGGTCCTCTGAGTTGCGGGGGCTTCGTCGTTTGTCGCGGGTAGAGGACTCCCGGGTTGACGATCAATTACGCCGGGAGCATTCGGAGTATGTGGGCTCGGATCATGACTTGTTTGATGATCCTGTTGAACCTCCTCAGTCTAAGCACGAGGAGGTTTTTCATATTCATGACGATTTGGGAGCGGCGGAGCGGGTTTTGATTGCGTCAGAAATGGTAGAGGCTAGTCAGGCGCGTTGGCCGGATGATGAAAATCGTCGGGCCAAGGTCGCTGTCGAGGCTAAACGTTATTCTGTTTGTGGTGACGGCGCTATGGGTTTTCGCTGTAGTCGGTGTTCTTCTGGTTATTACGTCCCGATGTACTGCCGGTCTCGTGTTTGTGAGGCTTGCGCACGTCGATATACAAAGCAATTGGAGGGTCGGATTTCGGGGGTTGTCAAGCAGACGATGGCAATTCGGCGCAAGGGCTACTGTTTCTCATTGCTGACCTTGACTGTGACTAGTAAGCGGTTCGGTGGCGAGCTGCCGGATCGTGAGGCTATTGTTCGGCTGTATCGGGAAACCTCGGAGTTCTTGAGGCTTCACTATGGTCGATTCAAGGGTTGCCGGTCGAAGAGTGGTAAGGTTCGGGAAAATCGACGTAGGCTAATCGGTGCTGGTTGGTTGGCGGTCCTTGAAATGGGGTCGGACAACAACAATGCACATTGCCATGCCTTGGTATATGGTCCGATTCGTGTCTGGCACTCTCTAAAGCGAGAGTGGGAAAAGATCACGGGTGACAGTCAGGGTGTTGATATCCGGGCTATCCATGGGACGGGTGACGGTGCGCTCCGAGCGATTCGGTATGTGCTCAAGTATATCGGCAAGCCTCCTGTTACTGATTCCTACCGGCGTATTGCTGATTATGCTTTGGCGCTCAAGGGCACTCGTCGTATACGTTCAGGCGGTGTGTTCTATAATCGGTTCACTGTTAAGAAAACCTCAAAATGTGACTTCTCTTGTCCGGTTTGCGGTGGTGGTCTCATGCCTGATGGCGATTTGAGTCTCCGCTCTGCTTCTGACCTTAAATATCGCCTTCCCTACCATTCCGCATACAAGGATAGTAGGAAAAATATTCCTACTTTGGAAATCTTTTCCCTTTCATGCCCGAAATCTGTCCAAGATGTGCAGTTGGTTGCAGATGTTATGCAACCGGTTGCATATAATCGGTTGGCTCCCGATATGTTGCAAACTCTTGCGTATTTATCTTGACAGTTAAATATCGCTGCGTTTTCTTCTCTGGCGATCATGGAACACTCGATTAGTCTTATTCCGACGGGTGAAGCCGGAACTGACCAGACTGTTGCGGCTATGGTGTCTCTAGTCGAGGATAGTCAACGTTCTCCCGGGGTTCGCAATGCTGCTTTGTCGGTCATACGTCCACTCGATCTTGATTCTCGGAGGCCGCTGTCTGTCGCCCGTGCTCTGTTTCACTGGGTTCGAACTCATGTTAAATATGTTTATGATCCGGTCAACGTGGAGACTATTCAAAGCCCGGTTGTCACTCTCGGTATACGTGCTGGCGATTGCGACGATCACGCCATACTTATGGCTGCACTCTTTGAGTCTGTTGGCTTACCGGCTCGGTTTCGTGTGGTCGGTCCTGC
>DAOUUR010000084.1 GCA_030668045.1 bacterium | reverse complement strand
ATCCCCCGGCAGCGCCGGAGGTGCAGCCGCGGGCGGAGGCATTCATCAGGCCCGGTATGGGTCAGGATCGGCCGCGCCTAGGCCGCGGGCTTTGGCCACAGGGGCCGCAGCAGGCCCATCTCGTCTTTGATAAGATGCTTGCCGATGAAGAAATTGCGGCCAAGAATCTACAGTATGGAATTGATTATGTGAACCTTGGCTTCCAGGCCGGGAATGAATTTGTCATACAGCGGATGGGGGCAGATTTTTCCTCGATGTTCCCACAAGATTTCAATGGGACTCCGTACGAAGAGATTCCACTGGTCAGGAATGTCAAGAACTTCTCAAACATAGATTACTCCTTCAACTTGTCGGCCGGATTCCCCGGGACCAAAGAGTGGGTCCAGGTGGCGGTTGATAGGTACGGCTTGAAACTTGGTGCCGGAAACACGGCCGTGCAGGCGCCGATGATATATCCGTATTATCGGGCTGGCCAGCTTCGCGGCGTCCTTGGTGGTATGAACGGCGGGGCGGAGTACGAAGTGCTGACTGATTACGCTGGCAAGGCCTCCACGTTTATGAATTCGCAATCATTTGCTCATATGGTGGTGATTGCATTTATCATTATTGGTAATGTAGCTTTCTTCCGCGGTGGGCGGAAAAAGAGACTTTAGAATAGGATTTGTGAGATAATCGGTATGGAACATTTTGCGATCTGGATAGCAGCCTTTCTGACTCTCGGCATTGTCTCGTTCCTGTACAAAGACAACGCCTGGTACAAGCTGTGTGAGGCCATCTTTGTAGGCATCTCGGCTGGCTATTGGTTTGTCGTTCTGTTCTGGGACAATCTCCACGGAAAATTCTGGATGGGCAAAGGCGAAGACCCCATGTTGTATGTGGGCGCGATACTTGGCATTCTCATGCTCATGCGACTGATACCGAAGATCGGTTGGATCTCCCGCTGGCCGCTGGCCTTTATCGTCGGAGCTACCGCCGGTTTCTACCTGATCAACTATTTCTCATCCGATGTAATGAGTCAGGTTGGCAGTACCGTGATGCCCTTTTTCTCTACCGGCTATGGCTCAGGAGTGAACGCCAGTCTGTACGATATTATCGGTAACATTGTGGTCGCGGTCGGTACGTTTACAGGATTGGTCTATTTCTACTTCTCTAAGGAGCACAAGGGCGCTTTTGGGGCTACCGCCAAGGTAGGCATATTCTTCCTGATGGTCACTTTTGGTGCCTCGTTTGGTTATACCGTGATGAGCCGTATGTCGCTGTTGATCGGTCGCGTCGATTTTCTCTTTGGTGATTTTCTGGGGATGATCGTTCAGTGATGACACCCACGCGGCTACACATCTTCCGTGTGATCTCAATTAGTACTATTTGTGTTTTATTGTTGGCATCGCTTGCGCTAAGTCAGGATGAGGCGACTCCGACCACCAACCTGTCGACCGAGATAGATACCGTTATCATAGAGGTTGCTGCCCCGACCTCCCTGATTGCGACCGATCATAAGTATGATAACGGTGAGCGCATCAATCTGCAGTGGGTGCCATCGATTGATGATCTGCCCGGGATCAGCACCGTAGTCGGGTATCGCATTTACCGGCAGGATGACGGTGGTGCTGCCGAGGCGATTGCCGATCTTCCAGCCAAGGCTAACCATTATCGCGACGAAAATACAGAGCTTGGACATACCTACATATATTCGGTGGCGGCCCTTACCGATGGCGCCGAGTTTGTATCGAATCCGACCGAGTCGATCTCACCCGAACGTGAATGGATTGACTTTAGCAAGAGATATCTTTTCCTGATCGCCCTGATAGTCGGTGGTGCGGTTATATATTTTATTGAGATAGCACGACGCGGGAAGAAGCTATTTGTTCGCAAGATTGCCGGGCTGGAGGCGGTCGACGATGCCGTTGGCCGGGCTACCGAGATGGGACGCCCGATTCTATTTATCCCCGGAATTCAGGATATGGACGATGTCCAGACTCTGGCCGGTTTGACTATTCTTGGGCGTATTTCCAAAACAATTGCTGATTACGATACAGAGATTTTTATGCCGGTATCTCGCTCCCTTGTCATGACGGCGGGACGTGAGATAATCAAGTCGTCCTATCAAACAGCCGGACGTCCCGACAAATATAGCGATGACATGGTAACCTATATTACCGATGAGCAGTTTGGTTATGTGGCTGCCGTTGATGGCATCATGGTGCGTGAAAAACCTGCGACGATCTTCTTGCTGGGAGCATTCTTTGCCGAGTCTCTGATTCTGGCCGAGACCGGAAACTATATCGGCGCGATTCAGATCGCAGGTACGGCGCGACCGGCACAGTTGCCGTTCTTTATTGCCGCCTGCGATTTCACGCTGATTGGCGAAGAACTCTTTGCGGCCTCGGCATATCTCTCCGGTGAACCGAAACAGCTTGGATCCCTCAAGGGGCAGGATGTCGGTAAAGCGATTGCCATGGTGATTCTTGTTATCGGGGCATTGGCCACCACTATCGGAACAGCCTGGAATATCGCTTCGATGAACAGTCTGGTAGATATATTGAAAACGATTTTTTCGACGAGTTAGCCTGAGATATGAAAAGACAGATACCACTATTTATTACTTTCTTTGTCGGGACCTTGCTGATTTTCTCGGTCTTTATCCCTCCGATGGAAACGTGGGGAGAGAATTTCACTCTCTTCTTTGATATTATTGCGGTATTTGCATTTTTCCTTGGGGCTGGCAACCTGGTCCGAGTCCATGTAGGCAAATTGAAGAAGCGTAAAGCTGACTGGGGATTTTCGATTGTTACTTTGATCGGCTTTGGATTCATGCTTTTTGTCGGTCTATTAAAGATAGGCAATCCGGGAGGTATCGCCGCCGACGTGACGGCGCCCGGTTCATGGTTCCAGGAGATGTTCAACTATGTGATCAATCCGTTGCAATCGACAATGTACGCGCTGCTGGCGTTCTTTGTGGCTTCAGCTTCGTATCGTGCGTTCCGGGCCAAGAATCGCGAGGCAACTATTCTCTTGATAGCGGCCTTTGTGATCTTACTCGGCCGTACGCCGCTGGGCATGCTCTTAACCGCCTGGATACCTGATTCACTGTCGTTTTTCCAGATTCCGAATATGGCTGTCTGGATAATGAACTCGTTTAATTTGGCCGGACAGCGGGCCATCCTTATAGGTATTAGTCTCGGAGTCGTCGCGATGTCACTGCGTCTGATCCTTGGTGTCGAACGAACATACCTGGGGGGGGATGACAATGGATAATATCGGCGTAATTATTTCTCTGATTCTAATCTTTGGTGGGCTGGTGGCGCTGTTCTATGGATCGCTGAAAGGACGCGAGGTCGACCGACGGATCATATTCCTGTTCATCTTTCTTGCCGTAGCAGCCCCGATTTTGTTTCCGATGACATTTGAGGAAAAGGCCACGCAGGTTGTCAAATCTGTCTTCGATAAAGTTGAGAATCTTCCCGAAGGTTCGACCGTTCTTCTCTCTTTCGATTTTGATCCGGCGATGGCTCCTGAAGTGCAACCGATGGCCAATGCGATCAGTCGGCACTGTCTTGAGAAGGGGCACAAGATCATTTTCATGTCTTTATGGGCTACCGGTCAGGCCCTGTTGTCGCAGTCGCTGAGCGAATCTATTCTGCCCGGTTTTCCTGAAAAGCAGAATCTTGTCGACTATGTAAGTATAGGATACAAGGCCGGCAACGAGGGCGTGCCTAACGTTATCATTACCGATATTCAAAAAATGTTTCCGACCGATGTTAACTCGGTTCCACTTGATAGCATTCCGATCTTCGACAACATTGAATCATGTAAAGACCTCGACTTCATCGTGTCTTTCGGCGGTGGCAAGCCGGGTCCCAAAGAGTGGATTCTTTTTGTGGGTGATCCCGGCGGAGTTCCCATCGGCGTGGGTGTGGCGGCAGTGGTAGCGCCGCAGATGTATCCATATTTGCCTGATCAGGTGATTGGAATTCTTGGAGGAGTTAAGGGTGCGGCCGAATATGAATCGGAATTGATCCGCGTTCACCCCAAATTTGCTGATATGGACACACCGGGCTTGCTGATGATGGGCCCGCAGACGCTGGCTCATGTGGTTATTATGGCCTTTATTGTGATCGGGAATGTGGTCTTTTTTAGAGGGCGTCGTCGGGAGAAAAAGGAATGAAGAAAACAACCTTTATCCTCATGGCGATAGTGTCGGCCCTTTTCCTCCTAAGCTGGATTCTTAAGGCCGGTAGCCTGAGCGGCGAGACCGACAATTATATTCTTCAGGGGTTCCTGGTTACGTTTTCAGCTTTCCTGACGTTATCGGTTCTATCGTTCTTATATGCAGATAATCCGCTCTATAAATTTGCCGAGCATCTGTTTGTCGGCGTGTCGGCGGCGTTCTGGATGTGCATGGGTTTCTGGACGACGATCGTTCAGAACTTGATTCCCCGTCTTTCGGATGGTTTGTCTAAGTTTTTCGAGCAGCAGCCACAGCCGGGTGATTACAACTTCTTCTTCTTCATTCCGGTAATTCTGGGCATTATGTTGCTCATGCGTTTGTCGCCCAAGGGTGGATGGATATCGCGTTGGCCGTTGGCCTTTATCATTGGTACTACCGCCGGTTTGAATTTTGTCCGGTACCTTCGTTCCGACTTCATCAAGCAAATTTCAAATACATTTGTGCCGCTACTTGGTACCGAGTGGCAGGGAATTGGTCATTTCTTCTCAAATCTCGATCTATCAGCCTCCGGGCAACTGGTGGCAATAGCAGCTAACTGGGTTATTTTCCTGGGTGTCTTCTGCGGATTGATTTATTTCTATTTCTCCAAGGAGCACAAGGGCGCTTTTGGGGCGGCCTCGAAAGTTGGTATCTGGGTTCTGATGCTTACTTTCGGCGCCTCATTTGGATACACTGTCATGGGGCGCATCTCGCTTCTGGTAGGTCGAATTACATTCCTTTTCCGTGATTGGTTAGAAATAATAAGTTAAACATATCCCTATAGAATGGGAAATGGAGTATGGTATATAAACTAACTTTGACCCTGCTAACCTTTCTCCTGATCGCTCCGGTCGTATCAGCTCAGGAGACAGTGGCAGCTTCGGTTGAGGCAACTGTCGGCGATCCGCCGATGATCGATTCTTCACTCATTCCGGCTCCACCGTCAGATATCAAGGCGGTCGATACCGATAACGACCATGGTCACAGCATCACAGTGACATGGGAGCTGTCGGCAGATGACGGGTCGGGCATGAACAATGTGCTGTCCTATGAGGTTTTTCGTTGGGTACCGTTCCTGATGGACGAGCTTGATACCCTCCGAGCGGAACTGGCTCGTGTGGCGGCGGAGATTGATTCGGTCGGACGGTTAACCAGTGAACTCAAAGACGAACGGACTGTTGTCAGGGCTGCAATTAGCGACATGGCTGATCAGATGCCGGAAGCGCATCGCATGTATCCAGAGGGCGGTGAGTGGCGATTGCTCGACAAGGTTGTTTCGGGTGTTGCGACGTACGAGAACACCGGCGGCAAGAATCGAGAAGGGTCTGATTACATACCGGACTTCAGTGATCTCTATTTTCGAGTAGAAGCTGTGACGATTGATTCTACAATCAGGGCTGCCTCTGGTGTAGCTGGTCCCGTTCAGAGTTTCGGACAGTGGTTTAACACAGGGCGGACGGCGGTTTTTATTGCCTTTATGTTTTTTGGAATTATGACCGTCTTCTTCGTGATGAAAGCCCGACGGGGTTCAGAGCTATATGTGCGACCCCTTGCCGGTATCGAGGCGGTTGATGAGGCTATCGGGCGGGCAACTGAGATGGGTCGTCCCATTCTCTATGTGCTCGGTCTTGGTACGGCGGCTGATGTCGCTACGATTGCATCGTTCACTGTCCTCGGTCGTGTCGCCAAGCAGGTGGCCGAGTATCAGACGCAACTGATTGTTCCGACTTACGACCCGATTGTTATGTCGGTCGCGCAGGAAGTGGTCAAGTCATCGTTCTCCGATGCCGGTCGTCCTGAGGACTACAACGAAGACATCGTTTACTTTGTTACGCAACTGCAGTTTGCCTACGTGGCAGCTGTTAATGGCACGATGCTTCGCGAACTTCCGGCGACCAACATCTATATGGGTAAGTTCTTTGCCGAATCGCTCCTGCTTGCCGAGACTGGTGCATTGGCCGGATCAATCCAGATTGCAGGAACCGATGAGATTGCGCAGATTCCGTTCTTCATTGTAGCGTGCGACTTCACGCTCATAGGTGAGGAACTCTACGCAGCATCGGCCTACCTCGGTCGCGAACCGATTCTTCTCGGATCACTCAAGGCTCAGGATTATGCCAAGGCGGCAGTGATAGTGCTGGCCACAATCGGCCTGATAGCCGCTCAGTTTGAGTGGAACTGGTTTATTGAACTTTTCCACGTGGTAGATTAGAAGGAGACGGACTATGAAAAGACAAATTCCACTTATGCTCGTGCTCGTCTTCGGAATGTTTCTGATCTTCCAGTATTTCATCCCACATGAAACATCCGAGGAAGTATACGAGTTTCTATTAGACTGGATTACAATCATAGGCATTTTCGCTATGGCTCTTGCTATCTGGTCGCTTTTCCGTGTCGCGGTCGCCAAGGTGCGCACGCGCAAGGAGAACTGGGGCTATTCAATCTTCACTCTTGTCGGGTTGTTCTCCATGATGATTTTTGGGTGGACAGCGCCGAACGGCGAAGGATGGGGCTGGTACTTTGTTTTCGTGCTGTCGGTGCTTCTGTCTATCGGGATGCTGGTACAGGCGATGACGGTTAAGTCAGGTCGTGGACTCTGGGCCGGACTTATGTTGGTGTTCGTGATAATCGCGGTGCTGATCGGGATATTTGATAATGCCTGGAGCTTCTACTTCATGTCGGCGGAACCACTGGAGAATCCGATGTTCCGGTCGTTCTTCGATTTTGTACTCATGCCGATTCTGGCCACGACTTTTTCGCTGCTGGCGTTTTTCATAGCCTCTGCGGCTTACCGAGCGTTCCGTGCACGAAACCTGTTGGCAACTCTGCTGCTGGTATCGGCTCTGATCGTAATGCTTCGTTTCAATCCATACCTGGCACCGATTTTCGGGGACTACATGGCGAAAACGTCCAACTGGTTGATGAATGTTCCCAACCTCGCGGCTCAGCGTGCGATTGTTATGGGAGTTGGGCTTGGTATCGTGGCGACGGCCCTGAAAGTCATTCTCGGTATTGAACGCGGCTATATGGGGAAAGGATAAGGAGGCCGACTATGAATATACTTGATAAGATGATGCGGCTCGACCGCCGATGGATATTCCTTTTTCTGATAATTGTCTGTGTCGTTTCTTACTCGGTGGAGTTTGAGGTGCCTATCCTGGTCGAACGCGAAGTCCAGAGCATCTACGACTTCATAGATAGTCTCCCGCCGGATGATATTGTGTTGGTTGCAATTGACTACGACCCGAATAATCTGGCCGAGTTGCACCCTATGACATTTACGATTGTCGAACAATGCTGGCGAAAGAGGCTCAAGATAATATTTACATCGCTGTCACAGAACGGCCCTGGTATGACCGACCAGGCGATTCTGGATCTTACTGATTCACTGGCCCTTGACCGTACCTATAACGGCGTTGAATATAAAGGCAGGGAAATTGTCGGTGGTGTTGACTACACTTTCCTCGGCTACAAACCATATTTCGCTTTGATTATTCTCGGGATGGGGCAGAACTTCCGACTCCAGTTCCCAACCGACTACTATGGCACTCCTCTTGATTCCCTGCCTATGATGCAGGGCGTAAACAACTATGATGATGTTGCCTGCGTCGTGGATATTTCCGGTGGCAATATTACCGACTACTGGATCTCGTATGGCCAGGGCAGATTTGGTTTTCCCCTTTGCCTTGGGCTTACCGGTGTGATGACGGCGCAGTACTATCCCTATCTTGGTTCGGGGCAGGTGTTCGGAATCATGGGTGGTCTGCTCGGAGCAGCTCAGTACGAAGATCTCACCGAGAACCCCGGCCTGGCTAAGGATGGTATGCGAATTCAACTAGCGGCTCATATCGTGATTATTT
>DAOUUR010000174.1 GCA_030668045.1 bacterium | reverse complement strand
CAACAAAAGTTGCCAGTGCTGAGAGCATTTCTGTGATGCAAACCACACCAGCGGCAAATTCTGTCGCCGTACCGGCCTCAATTAAGATCGCGGTACTGTTTTCACATGAACTTGATCCAACTTCGATCAATGAATCAAGTTTCGCTGTCTTTTCGCTCTACGAGGGCAGAGTAGATGGGACTTATCAAGTATCAACTCAGACAGTAATTTTTGACCCACAATTTGATTTCCTGGCCAGTGATATGATAACGGTTGTGTTGACTTCGGAGGTTACAGGCTCAGGGGCCGATCCGCTATCTTCGCCTCATATCTGGACATTCTCGGTCGAATCTGAAGAAATCACCGGACATTTTGGAGCCCGTGAGACTCACTCAATGGGCGACCTCCACTGGTCGGTGGTGGCCGCTGATTTCAACGGTGATCGTACGGTCGATCTGGCCGTAGCCCGAACCGGGACCGATGACGTAGCGATCATGCTGAATGACGGAGGTTCCATAACCGGGATTGACGGCACGTACCCGGTCAGTTTCTATCCCACGAATGTGTCTGCGGGAGATTTTGATAACGATGGCGCTGTTGATCTTGCCGTTGTCAATCGAGGGTATGATGCCGAACCGGACTCGACAGTGACGGTTCTACGCAACCTTGGCGATGGCACTTTTGAGTTGGTTGGTTATTTCCGTGTCGGTTTGCGCCCTCGCTCGGCTACAGTCGCCGATATCGATGGGGATACATACGCCGACATCGTTGTCACCCTCGGTCTGACCGATCAAGTTGCAATCCTCACCAATTTACACGACGGTTCGTTTGCTCCGGCAGTTACAGTTGCTGTCGGTGACTACCCGTTTTCGGTGACGGCAGCCGATCTGGATAATGACGGCGATATCGATCTTGCCACCGTTAATCGAGGGGAGAACCTGGATAGAGACTCGACTGTTACCATCCTGCTCAACGATGGTTCCGGAAGCTTCGGTAACGGTTCCACCCACGTTGTGGGTCGTGCCCCGCTTGACCTGACGATGGGTGATCTGAACGGCGATGGTTTCAATGATATGGCAGTCGCGGCGGCGTCATCCGATTGCATCTCAGTTCTTTTCAATGACGGAGGTGGCGTCCTGCTTCCGGCAGTCACGTATAAGGTCGATGACATTCCGAACTCTGTGATCGCGGTGGATTTGGATGGTGACGATGATCTTGATCTGGTCGCATCCTGTGGCGGTTCCGATTCCATATCAGTCCTGGTCAACGATGGACAGGGAGTGTTCCCTCTGCACTTTGATTACCCAACCGGCGTGTATCCATGGTCGGTTATGGCTGCGGACTTCGACCTTGACGGCTACCTTGATCTGGTAACGGCAGACAGCTATTCCCAAAAACTCTCTATTGTGTACAAACTTCTTTGCTACGATAGCGACCTGGATGGTTTTGGCGATCCTGACCGCGCCGAGAATGAATGTCTGACCGATAATTGTCCCGATGTATACAATCCGCGGCAACTTGATGTCGATGGTGATGCTCTGGCGGACTCATGCGACAATTGCCCCGCGGTCGCCAATAATGATCAGAGCGACGAGGATGAGGACGGTTACGGAGATATCTGTGATAACTGTTCGACACTCTATAATCCCGAGCAGATTGATACTGATCTTGATGGCGTCGGCGATCTTTGCGACAACTGTGTTACTATCGCTAATGCTGATCAGGCGGATAACGATACTGATGGCGACGGTGATCTTTGCGATATAGACAACGACAACGACGGTCGTCTTGACGATGGTGACAGCTCTGGTGTTGTGGGCGACTATCCCTGTTTTCGCTTCATGATTGAACCGTGCGATGACAATTGCCCCTTCGTTTACAATCCTGTCCAGCGTGATTCCGACCGCGACGGTATAGGTGATGCCTGCGGTTGCTGCCAGGGGATCAGAGGCAATGCCAACGATGATGATATGGATCGGGTCAATATAGCCGACATTACTTTCTTGCTGGATTACCTCTTTGGCGGTTCGGGAGGTGTGGAACCTCCGTGTCGAAAAGAAGGCAACGCCAACGGTGACTCCAACGAGAGTATTAACATCTCCGACGTTACCTATCTGGTAGAATATTTATTTGGCATTCCTCTTGGCCCGGCGCCTCCGCCCTGCCCGTAAACCAGATATCTAAACAGTATTAATCCCCACCGCCGGGAATTTAGGTTATTCCGGGGTGGCTTTTTAGTCTTCATCGATATATTCTTATGCTATGCCGATTCGGGAGATACTCCAACCAGCAAACCTGTTGTCACTCTCGCGGGTTTTCTTAACGCCCTTCATCGGCTATTATCTGTGGCGAGGGGACAGCGACGCTACGATCATTGCGATTGCCTTGGTGGTTCTGGCGGGTATCACCGATGGTTTCGATGGCTACGTTGCCCGCAAGCTTAATCAAGTGGGCAAGCTTGGCATCGCTCTTGACCCGGTAGCTGACAAAGTTTTTGCCGGAATCCTTGCCATACTCCTGATACTTTATCGTGACTTTCCCATCTGGTTGGCTGCGGTGATTATCGGCCGTGACCTAGCGATCATGCTTGTCGGTGCGATAGTCATACGCAAACGAGAGGTAACGCTCCCCTCCAACCTGACCGGCAAGTACGCGTTTTCAGCCACAGCCACTCTGCTGGCAAGTTACGTCATCCGATTCGATTTTGGCATCACCATGATGACCTGCTTCACGGTCCTGTTCTTGATCCTCTCGACGATTAACTACGCCAGGGTTTTTGTAGTCGTGCTTAGTGGAGGTGAGGTTCCGTTGTTTAGGGATCGCGCTGCTTTCAGGCTGGGGCGTATTATCGCATCGCTGACTGTCGCGGTCTGGTTCTTCTGGGAACTGTATCTGTTTGTGTCTGGAGCGTAAGACGATAGATCACTTACGGCCGATACTGTTGCTCGACACGTCGGTAGAACTCTTCGTCGAAAGTCGCGTTATGGTCGGTCATTATCCAGCCCAGATTGTGAACAAGTTCGGAGAGCTGACGGAAATAATCGTACCGTGTGGCGATGTAGGCAAACTCCGACTCCCGCAGACTGCTCAGAGAGCGGAGAAGGTCGGTGGTGGTTGCTTTGCCCGACTCAAATTTCGGAGCTATCAACTCGTATGATTCACGGGCCAGTTCCTGTGAATGGACTGCGTGTGGCACGTTCACCGCATTGCTGATCATCCGGCTGGCCGAGGTCCGAATTTTTCCCATGACGTCCAGGCTGGTTCTGTCCCGGAGGTACTCTTCACGACTCAGCTGGGACCTCAACTTCCGTTTCTCGTGGATTCGGTCAGCCCCTTCAAACAGCGGTATGCTCACAAAGCCCGAAGCCGACCAGGTCTTGTGTTCTTCAAAGATAGGGGAGTCGGCCAACTCATCTTTGAAATTCAGTGAGGCTCGGAAACCTATAGTGGGATAATAACGTGAGGAAGATTCTGACAGTCGTGCCAGGCCCAACTTCATGCGGCTCTGATGACGGCGAAGCCCAATATTGTCGGCTCCAGCCCGTTCCACAAGGAAACTTAGAAAAGCTCGGCGGTCGGACTCTGTGTTAGTGTAGGCGCGGAGTTGTTCAAACTGGCGTCGAAAACGAGCATCGGCAAACTGGTCGGCATCGACTGTGAATGGTAAATCACCTGGCAGATTTAACAGGACATTGAGCAGGACGGCTGCTATCTGGCGGTCAGCACGGGCGACAACAAGAGCCATGGTAGCGCGTGAACGTTCGTTCTCCCACCTGAGGAAATCGGTTTTATCCTCTTCGTCGAGAATGAATCTGGTGTGAGCAATTTCAAGAGAACGGTCCACCAGCGTCCGGTGCTGCGCCCAGATGCTGATAGCGTCGGTTGCCTGCAGATAGTTCAGATAGGCCTGGCAGACAGCCAACTCCATATCCAGACGGGCTTGATCAAGATCGGCCCGGCTCAGGTTTTTCTGTTCCGCAGCTTGCTGAATCTTCCTGATTGTCTGCAGAGAGAACAGTTGCTGATAAATCGAAACCGAAGCGGTCAAACTGTTCTGGTCGATTGTCGCACCACTGTTGGCGATTGAGTTGTCGTCAAAATGAGTGAGGCGGCCTTGCGCACTTATATGTGGGAGATAATCGGAGTTGGCCTGTTTTGCTGCGTGTGAAACTGCCTCAAGGGCATCATAGACAGCCAGGTAGCCGGGGTTTCTTTCGACTGCTCGACTGGTGACATCAAGCAAGCGATAGTGGATCGCTTCTTCATCGACAGGAGCGCCGACCGTACGTGCCTGATTTATGGCCGCCTGTGAAAATTCGACATTGCACGTGGCTGCCGATTCTAAATTGAGAGAAAGACCGGATGCTCGATTGAGTATTGTCGGCAGGCTCGAAGGTGTAGCGCCCCGGATGATTCTGAGCAGATTCAAGGCAGCGTGTCTGGCCTCAGGGACAAACGTCTGGCCACCATCGGCGGCGGTTGCTCTTCTATCGACAAAAAAACCGATTTCCGATGTAAACGTGGCTACGCGGCTGTCGGTGATACGAGCAATGAAACCTTTGGCCTTGTGAATATCCATTCCCCAGAGTGGTGGCAGATAGAGGACATCGATGCGTCCGTCGAGCGCTTTGTAGGCATTGAAAAAGGCGTACGTACCTTTGTTGTCAAACCCTTCGGCTGATACTACCTCAAATCCCAACTGCTGACCCAGCGATGAAGCTCTGGCCACGACCCGTTCGCTTTCATCGGACGACGGAAAGTAAAGAAAACCAACCCGTCGAGGATGGAACAATCTGGAAATCATGTTTAGATCATTCTCGAGTCGGTTAGGTATGATGCACAGCGACAGATTCTCTGCAATCGGTCGGCCTGTTCGGTCAACCAGTTTCTCGGCGACAGGGTCGAAACGGTACATGGCAATAATCGGTGTCTTGCACCCGGCCTCAAGCAGGTCCTCAACGGCCCAGGGTCCCATCGTAACGATAGCGTCAAGCGAAGTCATCCCAGCCAGTTGCCGGGCCATGATCCGGCAGGAATCTCGATTCCAGTCGGCAGATCGAAAGCCTGTCGGAACAAACACCATCTGAAAGTGGTCAGGCACGACAGCATCCAATTGTCGCTGGAGTTCCTGTCGGACCTGATCATGCAGTGGATACTTGCCGCCCTCAAAATACCCGAGATGTATCCGGGTAGTGTCTTTCTCGGCTGTGTGAACAGATCCGGCTAATAGAACGACCAGAGCCAGAATGATTGCAGATGTGAAGTATCGTTGTTTCATAAACCTCTGAATTCTTATACATAAGTGGGCATCAAATCAGAGCAATGATAAGAAATTCGGCGTGACTATTAAAGAGAAATTTGGAGGCGAATCGGTATTGGCTCAGAATTTAGCCAACCGGTACGATCTGTCGCACCAGTTCGCGCAATACTGAAGCGCGGTACGGTTTCTGAAGAAAATGCGTATTTGGCTTGAGGTGCTCGGGAAGTTCATCTTTGTTAAACAAATGACCTGTAGAGAAAATGCAAGGTAGTTCGGGATGCGTCCGACGCATCGCCTCAAGTGTTTCCCTGCCGGACATTCCATCCATTATCAGGTCGAGAATAACCAGATCGACACTCGAATCAGGTGTACTCAGCGCTTCAAGGCCTTCGGTACCGGATTCGGCAACAGTTATCTCAATCCCTTCTTTCCGGAGGATTTTGGCCGCCAGGTCGCGGATCATTTCCTCGTCATCGACAATCAGAACTCTCATCATTCTCACTTATCAGGTCTGGATATCCTCCAACATTCGATATCGGGT
>DAOUUR010000350.1 GCA_030668045.1 bacterium | reverse complement strand
TGCTGAGCTTATACTCCACATTGAATATGGCCCCATATTTGTGGCCGGGCACCCAAACTACGTCAAGACGACAACCTATCAATCGTCGAGTGATTCGGTTGAAACAGTTGCCTTTACAGACGGTCTTGGCCGGCCTGTTCAATCGCGGATGTACGTAGATATTGATGGCGCCGATACAGTCACACTGGTTCAGAGCAACTCGTTTGATGCGCGTGGGCGCACGGCGAGAGAGTTTAAGTCGTATTTCGACGAAAACGCCGGCAACTCCATCTATGATTTTGACACTGATTCATCCGAGGTGCTGGCCTATTACAGCACATCCGGAGATGGACCGGATTGCAGCGACTATCCGTATAAGGAGCATATGTACGAGGATGCGGTTACCGGTCGTCTGATACAGGCCGAGTTCGAGGGAAATTTCAGAGGACATCCTTTGCTAAGCGATTTTGGTCCCTCCGAAGCCGCAATTAGCGGCTTCAGCTCTTCGTTCCACGGTGCCGACAGCCTGTTCATGTCAAAAGTTACCGACGAGAATGGCAGTATCTCGGTTACCTACAAAGATAAGCTGGGCAACGTCTTGGGCGAAGTGCGTGACTCAATCACAGGCGGTATCAATGCCTACACTCGCTTTCATAAAGACTTCAACGGTAATGATACCTTGATCGTCCAGCCTGAGGGTAATGAGATTCGCCGAGCCTTTAACAACCTGGGATGGTTGATGTACGACTCCAGTGGTGACTACGGTGTTGTCGAATATGTTTATGACCAGCTCGGTACCCAACGATTTGTCATGACGGCGACCGATCGTTCGGCAGGCCGTTTCCACTACTACAAGTACGATCCTCACAACCGGATCACAGAGGAGGGCATCTTCGCCGACACCCTCCTGATGACATGGGAAAATGCGAACCTGGCCGATTTTCCCGTTGTCGGTGGTCAGGGCGGCCTGGACCCTGAGATTGTTGTTGAATACGAGTACGATGAGGGCGCCTACGGTCGTGGATTGTTGACCAAAAGCACGACATACCTGGAGAGTAAGCCGGATGACGCCTCATGGGAAGCATTTGAGTATGATGCTTATGGTCGCCTAATCAGCAAAGATCAATTCGTCGCGGTAGTCGATACTGGTGCCAGGACGATGTCGGCCGAGTACAACCTTCAAGGGCAGATCACTCGCCTGACCTACAACAGTGGCGATTATGTTGACTATGAGTACAACCGTGCCGGCCAGGTCAGTGGTGCTACCGACAACAACGGATGGATCGGGTTAAACTACAGTTACTTGCCAAATGGACTGGTTGGGCAGAAGCTACTTGGAACCGATCCGGGCAATCCCATCCAGACAGTAGATTACCACTACAACGCCCGAGATTGGCTGGTCGATATCAATGAGGGTACGGTAGTGTCATCTCAATCCGGAGTGGGTGATCATGCGGCTCTTCAGCTGACATACGATACTTTAGGTATCTGTATGGCACCCCGTTACTATAATGGCAATATTCAATCGTATTTTTCCAGGGTTTCTACCGGCAGCGGGTCCGACGATTTCTACCAGGAATTTAAGTACGACAATCTTGATCGGCTAACCGATGAGTTTGTTTTGCCTTACATACCAACAGGGCCTCCTGAGGATCCATCAACGGCCTACTATACCTATGACAAGAATGGCAACATTGAGACTTTTACGGCAACTGACGCCACCGTCGATGATTATATATACTACACAGGCACTAATCGGTTAAGGCGGATCGACGGCAGTATCTACAATCACACCGACAATTTCACATACACGCCCTCGGGGTCCATTACTCAATACCACAACTTCTATATGGGATTGGCCTATGATTACCGGGAGCAGTTGAGATACCGTGCGCGGCCGATGCAATACGGTACACACACGGCAAATTACTGGTACAACGCCGGAGGAAAACGGATCGCCAAGAAACATCATTATTTCTATCAATATTGGTGCGGTGGTTTTGATCCCCCGATAGACCCGTTGTTGCTGCTGGGTGGCGGGCTGGACGGTGGCATACTGCTTGGTGGTGTCCAGCCACTAGGGTCGTCCGATTGGTGTATAGGCTCCACCGACGAGTACACCGGTTACTACTACTTTGGTGGCAACATGTTGAGCACATATATCGGTTCCCGGGAAGATTACCTGTCGGCCAACTATGTTTATGTCAATGGTCAGCGTGAGGCGCAATTCAAGAATGGATCGGGGACGGTTCGGTACTATCTGCACGACCATTTGGGTTCGGTGATTACGACCGTGAACGATCAGGGGTACCGCTGCAACTACATGCAGTATCGGGCTTTTGGTGATCTCTATAAGCGACAGTTGACAGACCTAAGCCGGTTTGAGTATACTGGATATGAACATGATGAGGAGTTGGACACCGATTGGAGCTATGCCGGTGCGAGATACTATGATCCGAAGATACGGCGGTTCCAGGCGGTTGACCCGCTGGCGGGCAAGTCTCCCGGCTGGAGTTCGTATGTTTACACTCTTGACAACCCGCTCAAGTATGTTGACCCAAGCGGCGAGTACTGGGAAACGTGGATGGACATTGGCCTGGTTTCGAATAGTTGGTATGAGTTCGAAAAGGATCCAGGATGGATAAACGGCATCTCCTTAGGTCTGGATGGCTTAGCGCTGGCTCTGCCAGTACCTGCGGTCGGCGGCCTAACATTGCGTTGGGGAAGCAAACTCTTTACAGGGATTGATAAGGGTGCAGATGCGGCAAAGGTCTTGGATGAAGCCGTTGATATTGGCAAGGGGATTGACAAAGGTGCGGATGCCAAGTTGGCTGGAGTTGCCGATGACGCATTGGTCGGACCCAGGGGAGGAACGAGTTGGAGCACGGCGCGCCGGGTCTATTGGAAGAGTGAGGCCAGGACTAATCCTGAGCGTTTCAGTAGCAGCAATCTTGAGCGGGCAAAGAAGGGACTGGTCGAGCAACGACTGAACCCCAGAACCGGTAGAATGGAATCCAAGGAACTTCATCATATAGTGCGGCAGGCGTTAGGAGGAGGACACAGGAGATCAAACCTTCTGGAGTTGTGGCCGCAAGATCATCGGATAATTCATAATAAGCAGTAAACACGGTGAGATATCATGATAGACTTTTCAGAAAAGTTCCTTGAGTCAGGCGGGAGTCCGATTGAGTATGGTGGCAAGATTCTCGTAACATGGGATCGATTCTCGTTACCTGGACCCAGAGTTCGCCTTCGGTATAGAATAGTGTCTACAGATTCGGAATGGCGGCAAGGATTCGATATGCGGACAGAAGGCACGATAGCCTTCGACAATGGCGACCGTGTTCGAAACCATTGGATGGGC
>DAOUUR010000120.1 GCA_030668045.1 bacterium | reverse complement strand
GTACCCCAAACAGATACTCCACGAGGTAAGTAATATCTGAAATGTTAACATAATCATCCGGATCGTCATTGGCGTTACCACGGATATTGAGGCAACAACCCTCGGTTACATAGAGGGCGAAGGTACGGGAGTAATCCGAATAGCCAGCGCCGTCAAAGGAACGAAAGCGCCAGTAGTAAACCGCCTCCGGTGTCAACTCGGCGGTAATCCTGAACTCCGGATCGACCAGCCCCGTTTCGTCATGGAGTGGATCACCAAAGAAATAGTCGGCGTCAACCTGAAGATCGTAACTGACTGCTCCCGGATGTTCATTGGTGGCCAGCGTACTCCAGTCCAGCATCGGCGTTATGCCGCGTGAAGGCATCCCATTGGCCGGATAGATCGATGAAACATCCTCAATCTCATAGTAGAAGACAAAGCTGTCGACAGCCTCAGCGCCCAACTGACGGTATTGAGTAATGCCTCCATAGTTTTGTCCGCTGTAGACATTGGCTTGGTAGGTACCATTGATCCTGATACCAATATTAAACGTTTTGTCGGGCGACTCCCCGAAACGAGGGAAGATACCAATGACGTATTCGCCCTTCATGAGATTGTAGTCAAACGATTCATCGTCGAGCCTGGAATCACCATCAATATCACTTATCCAGTAGTCAGCACCGGCGATTGTCTGGAAGTTCTCCGAAATTACAAACCCAGCCGGGTTAGTGATCTCCAATGTAGCGTTACCGTAACCGGTGACGACCATCTCGTCGAGCGACTCGGTTGTCGTGGCCCCCTGGTCAACAACAATGGTCAGGTTGTCGCCGTCGGGTCCGCCGGAAACAAAGTCGGGTGTGCCGTTACGATCGAGATCAAGCGACGCCAGCACGAAGGTTACATCCGTACCGGCATCCAGTGGAACTTCGGTAGGATCGCCAAAAGCTCCGTAACCATCGTTGTAATATATTTCCAGAGCCTGGTTAGTACCGTTGGCCACAATGATATCGACTTCGCCATCGCGGTTGACGTCGGTCACGACCAGATCGTATGCATCACCCGTTACGGGAATCGTAGTGAAGGTCGTAACGCCGCCGAGGCCATCGCCCAGACCAATTCCAATCAGACTGGTGCCGCCGGGACTGGCCAGCGGAAGAACGAGCGCGAAATCAGAATTGCGGTCACGATTGAAATCGGTAATCGCATTGGCTGGGGGAAGATCCAGAAGTGGCGTACCAACAAGTTCGGATGCGGCCTGAGTGAAATTCCCTGATCCCTGGTTGGTGTATATCTGGACATAGTCACCACTTGTTACCAGAAGATCCTCAAGGCCATCTTTGTTGAAGTCGGCCGTGTTGATGCTCTGGAAGGTGAACGGCAGCGTTGTGCTCGACGGGAAAGTACCGTTGCCGTTGCCATACAAAATCAGATCAGGGGCGATAATTATGTCGTTGTTGAGATCACAATCAGACCGGGAAATTATGACCGAGGGGGTAGGGTCTTCCAGCCCGAACGGACTCGAATACGACTTTCCTTCTACGGCCAGTGTACCTAACGCGATTGAATCAAGATCGTAGCTGCGGAAGCCAAGATTGAGTGCGATATAGGCATGAGTGCCGGTAACCGCCACAATGTCGAGGAGAGTGTCAGCATCAATATAGCCGATATCAATCGCCGCCTGCCGGATGTCCAGCAATTTCTCGGGTGCGTCGAAAGTCTCAACGGCGTCACCATAGGAGACAAACAGGCCGGTGTCAACCGAACCGGTGTAGACCAGATCGAGGTAGTTATCGCGGTCAAGATCGGCCGATTTCACGTAATAGAAATCAGCTTCATAGAGAGGAGCCGGCTCAAAATCCTGGTTAAGGAAGACCGATACACTATCAAGCCCAACAACAAGCCCACCGCTAGCCGTAGCAATATCAATATCACCATCGTTGTCCAGATCAGCTGCGACTGCTGCTGATGGCCTGCTGCCACACTCAAGCGTATCGTAGTTTACCGAGAAAGTACCGGTGCCATCGTTGTAAAAGATGTTCAATTCTGAAGTGCTTGGCCCATTGGCGCTTAAGATATCGAGACTACCATCTGAATTAAAGTCGCCCAAACAAGCCGAAGAGGGTTGTGAGCTAAGGTCATAGGAAACCCATGGTGAGAAATTCCCATCTCCAAGGTTGAGGAGAATTGCCACATCTTCGGTTAACTCGTTGGCAAGAACCAAGTCCGTATACCCATCATCGTTGAGGTCACCCCCGTAAACCGAAATGGGATTGTTTCCTACAAAGTACTCCGAGCTAGTCGGAAAACTACCTGTACCATCATTTATGAGAACAGCGGCGCTGTCACCAAAGGTATTGGCAGTAGCGATATCTATGAAGCCATCGTTGTCAAAATCAGCAGCGAAAGCACAGCTGGGGTTATCTCCAGCAGAGAACGTTTGGTGAGATGCAAACGTACCGTCACCATTGTTCATCAATATGGAAATATTGTAGGAGTCATTGTTAGAAACAATCAAATCACAGAAGCCGTCACCATTCAAATCCGACCCAGTGACATGTAGCGGATTATCACCCACTCGATGCTCCTCAGATGCTCCAAAAGTACCATCACCGTTATTCATAAACACAGTTATGCTGTCCACACTTCGGTTTGTGGTTACCATGTCTATCCAGCCATCGTTGTCAAAGTCAGCCGTGAATATGCCCCACGCACTGGAAGATATGTAGGATGCCTGGTCGGGGAATGTGCCGTTTCCCTGATTTATTAGAACCCATATACCGTCTGTACCTCCACTACAGGAGACCGCCAGATCAAGATAGCCGTCCCCGTCAAAGTCTGCTGCTGCAATATCGCGGGGATCTTCCCCAGCGACATAATCAGTATATGGGGTAAACAGGCCGTCGCCACCGTAAACGCTCACCGTGTAGGTCCAGACATACGGGTTCTCCATAGCTTCACCCATGCTGCTGGTTATGTCAGTGGTAAGCGAGACTGTTACGAGTTCACCATAGGCGAAGTCGTAATCGGGATCAAAAGTAAAATCCTTTAGAAGTCCGTCAAGTGTGTAGGTCCCCGTATGGACACCGGTTTGAGAACCGTAGACAAACACGCTGGAGCTATTTAATGTCGTCTCGTCCATGTCAATATCGAATGTGATGAAGACGTTCTCTTCGGGCGCCACATTGATCGCATTCTGAATTGGTAACGTAGAAACGATATGTGGCGTGGGCGCCCCGACTATTGTGAAGCAATGGGGACCATCCCAGGTTGGGTAGATCGGAAAGACAGACGCCGTGTTACCGGTATCGCCTGCCCAGACCCATTTGTTCTCAGGCGGGTACCAGCATGTATCGAGGCATATCTGCTTGCCTATCTGGGACGCATCAACCTGAGTGCTGATTAGAAAGATAACATCAGAGAACCCCGGCATCATGCCCGTGCCGGTACTACCGGCGCCATTGGAAAACCCAACGGTATCTGCACCTGCCCCCGTATTGCTGTATGCGTAACCCTGGGTGAAGCCGTCGCCGCTCCAGGCATCAAACATGGTCATCAACCAATCGTAATGTATGTAGTTAACCGCCATGCCTTCCTTGTGCGGGACGTAGAACAAGGGACTCCAGGTCGCGCCATCGTTCGAGTAGACTTTGAAACCGTTGGAAAGACCGCCGATTCTAACGGCGTTAGGAGTGCCGGTGTTACTTATTCGTAGATAGAAGCCGATCGGAATATCGGTGCCGATAGTGTTGGCGTCATATGCGCCAGACACGTGATCGAGAGTAATTGAGTACTCTGCGGCTGCACTCATTGATTCGTTGCTGCCCTTATCCGGCATCGGACTAACTGGGTCGATTGGCGTCGGGCAGGCCGGTGGCGCGGGCCCTCCGTTGTATATGTACTCAGCAAGATATTGGACATCAAGGATGTTGATTTCGTCCCCGCCCTCAGCGTTGACGTTACCTTCATCACGGCACGGCGGTTCCGGGCCAAGGTCGGAACCAACTTCGTACCCTGAGTACCAGCCAAAGAGATATTCTAGCAGATAATGTCTGTCGTCAACATCAACTATATCGCTTCCGTCACCGTCGGCATTGCCGCGATCATCAAGACAGCAGGCGGCGTCCCCGGCAATTATAAAGCAGTGGGGGCCGTCCCAGGATGGATAAACGCCACCAAGGGCGTCGTGGGCTGACCACACCCATTTATTCTCGGGTGGGAACCAGCATGAATCAAGGCAGAGCGTCTTGCCGGCATCGGCGCTGGAAACCTGGGTGCTGATCGTGTAGCCGATCTCGTCGAAGTCGGGCTCACAAGCGGGCCCGAAACCCTGGAAACCAGCAAAGCCGATAGTGTCGGCTCCCGAACCGGTGATACTGTACGGCCGTTGCCATGTACCAGTAGTCCATTCACCAGTCAGGATTGGCTCCATAGTGTACGTTATTGGAGTCCAACTGGCGGGAACGGCATCGGGCGAGTAAATTCGAAAGGCGTTTGAACCGCCATTTATGTTCGATGTGTTTCCTGCTGATGGATTGGTGAACCGAATATAGAATTTGATCGGCACGTCGACATCGAGCGTAGTGGCATCGAGCGTCCCATCAACATGATCCAGCGAAATCGAAAAATCCTGTCCGCATATATTTGGTGCAAGGAGGGCAAGAAGAACGGCCATAAGTCCGACGATCCAGATCCTTGCATTATCTTTTCTATTTGTAAAAAACATCAGTAATCTCTCCTGCCTGTAAAGTTGGTGGGCAACTGGTAAGGTAAGTAAAGCATCTCAACCACGTCGCCCTTCATGGACAGGCCGGAGGGGCCGGACCCTGAGGAAAACCGAAAAGGTAACTGTACAAGTAGATCATATCCAGAATATTGACATCATCATTAACGTCACCATCGGCGTTACCCTCTTCGTCGCAGGGGGGTGCTGAGCCGTCCATGAAGCAGTAGCTCACCAGATACGTATAGTCATTCATGTTGACTATCTCTGATACATCCCCGTCGGCGTTGCCTCTGATGCCGGTACAGCATTGCTCCGGGGAAGCATTAACCACCACTTTATTGGAGTCAATCAGTTCACCTTCGAGGATCAGGTTATTGGCTGGAGCGGTTAGCTCCTCAGCCCCTAAATTCGCCGCCAGCAGCAGGAATGCTGCCGCCAAAATCATTAGCACAAGTCGCATGGGTACCTCCGGATGTAATTATGTGTTATTGGATATTGATTATCGCTATTTGTGTATTTGTGGGTCTGATTACCCAGTTCGTCCATTGCATTAACATCTCCTCCCCGAGCACCAGAAGCATAATGACAGACTGAAGACCTTCCCTACTAACCCTGCCGTGCTATAAATAGTGACGAAGGTCGGATAGTTGGTGCTCGGTCAAAAGCAGGCAGAGCTACTACTTACATGAAGTAATGATAACATCATAGGCCTTTGTTGTCAAGGTATAATTCTCAATAATATGGGGTTGGACGGCCGGAGTTTACTATGATGAGTCGTCAGATTATGAAAATGGCGATGTCGATGACCGGTTTCCAGAAGAACGTTTCCTAATTGACGACAACCGTGGTTGCGATCACTTCACCGTCACGCAGAAATTCAACTGGTACCGATGCGCCGGGTTTTGTCTCGCTGAGTACACTCCCGATTTCCTCTTGAGTTGTTACTCTGGTGCCATTGAATGTGAGGATGACATCATTCTGCCTGAGTCCGGCTTTGTCGGCAGGGGTTTCCTCCATAACGAAGTTGACGCGTGCGGCGACGGTGTCGGCCTTCGGGTCGGGGAAGATGATTGCTCGGTCGGCGTCGGCAACAGCATCCGGTGACAGGGCGGTGCATTGCATACCGAGTCTTGGTTTTGGACGATCGCTGAGATCGGGTTTGGCATCTTTCTCCGCGCTGACGGTTTGCTTGGGAAAGGCGAGGAAGATGGTGCTGACACGGTCGTCCGCATCACGAGTGAACCAGACCGCCCAGGGTTCTTTTTCGCAGTAGAAAGTATCGACGCCGGTCGGGTAGAGTTTGTCGTGGGCATAGTCCTGCAGCCACAGGTGGCCATCTTCGATCCACGTTTTGATACAGAACCCGCCGGGGAAATAGAAGTCTCCCGTGTAGTCTTTGAGTTTTTCGGTTTCCAATTCAATTGCGGCAGGCCGTGTGAAATCATAGTCGAGCGGAGTCTTGCCGGTGTTGTCCTTGATTGTTGTCGAAGCGCCAGCTTCGGTGAGCATATCGCTCACATCTTTCCAGCCAGCCTTGCGAGCCCAATGAAGCGGCGTTAAGCCGTCGCCGGAAGCAATATCGATATCCACACCTTTCGCCAGCAGCAGTGACGCCACGTCCTTGAGGCCGAGGCGAGCAGCCACATGAATGGGCGAGTTGCCGAAAATACTCTCAGTGTGGAGATTGGCTCCGTAGGCAATCAATTTCTCTATGATGTCGAGCCGATTGTGATTGCAGGCGCAATGAAGGAGACCGCAGTTGTCCGTGCCGGTAATATTGACATCAGCGCCGGTCTCGATGAGATACTCTGCGACATCCCATTTGCCCCGCATCGCAGCCCAGTTCAGGGCCGTGTAGCCGAGTTCATCCTGAGCGAACAATCTTGAGGGGTCGTTCTGCAGAGTTGATTTGACGGTTTCCAGGTCGCCCTGTTTGGCGGCTTCGTGGATCTGTCCGGCAATAGCCAGAGTTGCTCCGCAGCATGTCAGTAAGAACAGTCCAGTCGAAAACAAACCAATAGTCATGATCCAAATCTCCCGTGTTTGATTTTCGGTCCTACCGGGCTCGTCCGATTGTTGTTAAAGGTCGGTTCTTCGACGCGATCTTATGATACTACTTACCAGTCACAGATTGGTTCGGGACCCTGTGGGATACCAAAGAGGTAGTCTATCAAATAGGTCACATCTGAGATATTGACGTATTGGTCGCCATTGGTTGAACCCGCCTTGGAAAAAGGTACCGGTTCGGGGCCTTGCGGGATGCCGAAGAGATAGTCCACCAGATAGGTTATGTCGGAGATGTTCGCGCTGCCGCTACCGTTGACATCGCCGCAGACAAGGTCCATCCAGAAGAACGTAAACGGTGTTGACTGATACGATGATTGGTGTCCGAGCGAATCGACTCCCCGGATGC
>DAOUUR010000443.1 GCA_030668045.1 bacterium | reverse complement strand
GCTACAGTACTCACTGACCAATCGCACTGGCAAGGTAACGATGCGAAACAAACATATCCAGAAATTTTGCGAGACTATGAATCAGCTCGTCTCAAGAGAAAAAACCGCTTCCCCGTCCGGGCTCCGATGATTACCTTTTTTATCTGTAATGCTCGTCAGCGCCCGGTGGTTCTGACGCCGCACACCTCTACTTGAAAACAAGAAACCCTCACCCGAGGAGGACAAGATTATGAGTACTTCCGGAATTCTCAACCCAAACTACAGAAAAAACGTGTTGGTGATCGCACTTGCGGTAACTGCTTTCTCTCTGAGCGCTGCTTTCGCTGGAGAAGCACCAACACCACCCTCCACTGACAAAGCTCCTGTCACCGACCAGTATCATGGCGTCGATGTCACCGATGATTACCGCTGGCTGGAGAACTGGGATGATCCGGCAGTTCCAAAATGGAGCGACGCCCAAAACGATTATACTCGGTCTATTCTGGACTCCATCCCGGAACGTGGCGCCATCAGGGATTACCTCGCCGAGATCATGGGGGGCGAATCGGTTGATTACTACGGCTTGAAATACCGCAACGGAGTACTCTTTGCCTACAAGTGGCAACCTCCCAAAGAACAGGAACTTCTGATTACTCTCAAGTCACCCGATGATCCATCCTCGGAGCATATCATTCTTGATGTCAATGAACTGGATGCCGAAGGGACGACCTCGATTGATTTCTACGTACCCTCTCTCGATGCTAAGCTGATTGCTGTTTCTATCTCGGAATTCGGCAGCGAACTGGGAACGGTACACGTTTACGATGTAGCCACCGGCAAGGAGCTGGGCGATCTTATCCCTCGGGTCAACGGCCCGACCGCCGGCGGTGATGTGGCCTGGAATGCTGACGGAAGCGGTTTCTACTACAGCCGCTATCCTGCTCCGGGGGAACGTCCCGACGAGGAACTTCTCTTTTATCAGCAGGTCTATTATCACAAGCTGGGGACGCCACTTGAGGAAGACAAGTACGCGATTGGCAAAGAATTTCCCCATATAGCCGAGATCCAGCTGGAATCTTCGCCCGACGGACAGTTCATCCTGGCCACGGTCGCCAATTGTGACGGTGGCGAGTATGCGCATTATCTTCTGGCACCGTCGGGCCAGTGGACGCAGGTCACGCATTTTGAAGACCTGATCCCCACTGTGACTTTTGGACCGGACAATTCAATGTATCTCCTCTCGAACAAGGGAACCCCGCGTGGCCGAATCATTTCGCTCGCCGCCGGTGAAACCGATCTGAGCAAGGCCTCCGTTCTGGTTGAGGAGAGCGAAGTATCAATCAGGAGTTTCGTGGCTACTCCAAGCTTCTTGTATGTGGTCGATCTCGATGGCGGTCCCAGTCAGATGCGCGTGGTTAATCTGGACGACAAACAGCAGAAAGATGTGCCGGTCGGATCGATGGTCTCCGTGCGCGGACTGACGAGGATGAACGGCGACATCATTCTCCTGAGACGAAGCAGCTATACCGAACCTCCGGCCTGGTATCGGTTCGATCCAGAACAGTGGCAGGCTACCAGCACGGCGCTTTTTAAATCTTCGCCCGTCAAGTTTGATGATATCGAAATTGTCCGCGAGTTTGCTGTCTCCAAAGATGGAACCCGCGTGCCGATCAACATCATGCGACCAAGAGGCGTCAAACTTGATGGCACCAATCCGACCCTACTTTACGGTTACGGCGGCTACGGGATCAGCATGACTCCGGGGTTCAGCGCCAAACATCGACTCTGGTTCGATCAGGGCGGAATCTACGCTGTGGCTAACCTGCGCGGCGGTGGCGAGTACGGCGAAGAGTGGCATCTGGCCGGAAACCTGACCAAAAAACAGAATGTCTTTGACGATTTCGCGGCCTGCGCCCAACATCTGATCGACACCGGATATACCAACCCCGCAAAACTGGCGATCCAGGGCGGCAGCAATGGTGGCCTCCTGATGGGAGCGGCATTCACTCAGCATCCCGATCTGTTCGGCGCGGTCGTCTCATCGGTTGGTATCTATGATATGGTGCGGGTGGAGTTGGACCCCAACGGTGTTTTCAACATTACTGAATTCGGTACGGTCACCAATCCGGATCACTTCAAGGCCATTCACGCTTATTCACCATACCATAATGTAACAGAAGGCACCCCCTATCCCCCGATCCTGTTTCTGACCGGACAGCACGACGGTCGTGTCAATCCGGGCCAATCTCGAAAGATGACCGCCCGTATGCAGGTTGCCTCCAACTCGGGAAAGCCGATCCTGCTGAGAACCAGTGCCAAATCAGGACACGGTTCCGGTGGACTTAGCCAGAGCATTGAACGTCAGGCCGATATCTACGCGTTCATATTGAAAGAACTCAACATGCCGTTCCATCATGACAAGTAACGGCGCCAAGCCGCGCTCAATCTGTTCCGTTGCCTGACCTATGAACAAAAAACTGCCCGATAACAACCGGCCCAGCGTTGGGGTCAGCAGTTGCCTGCTCGGCAACAGAGTGCGTTTTGAAGGCGACCACCGGCGTCACAAATATATTACCAAGGTTCTTGCCAAATCGTACCGTTTGATTCCTGTCTGCCCGGAATTGGAAGCAGGCCTTGGTGTCCCTCGTGAAGCTACCCTACTCATGGGCGAGCGGCAGTCTCCGCGGATGATTGGTATTGAGAGTGGCAAGGACAAGGCCGCGCAACTAATCCGCTATGCATG
>DAOUUR010000538.1 GCA_030668045.1 bacterium | reverse complement strand
CATCAAAAAGGCGGAACATCTCTAGTTCATCATAGGTAAGTACGTCCTGTTTCAACAGTTCAGGTCGATTCTGCCGAAACTTTTCAATCGCCATCCGCCTTCTATACTTATCAATCTCGCGGTGATTGCCCGAGAGCAATGCCGCCGGTACCTCCAGTGCTTCGTACTTGGCCGGGCGCGTATAACTTGGCGCACCGACAATTTCATCCATATGCGAGTCGTCAGTTGCCGACTCAAAATTCCCGAGTACTTTCGGGATCAATCGCGCTACGGCATCAACAATGACCGTTGCCGCCGGTTCACCTCCAGTGAGAACGTAGTCGCCAATCGACACTTCCTCCATCCGGTAGAGCCGGGTGATCCGTTCATCGACACCCTGGTAATGACCGCAGATGATTGCCAGTCGGTCACAAAGCGAGTAGCCGATAGCGGTCCGTTGGTCAAACTTGCGACCGGCCGCCGAGGTCAGGAGGATTTTGTCCTTTACGTTCGGTTGGCTTTCATCACCGCGCCGAGTGTACCCAAGCGCCGCAAGACAGCGATCAATCGGTTCAACCTTCAAGACCATACCGCCGCCGCCGCCAAAAGGGGTATCATCGACCGTGTTATGCCGATCAGTGGCGTAGTCGCGCAAATTGATGATTTCGATTTCAAAGAGCTTCTTGTCAACCGCCTTCCCAAGCAATGACTGTCTCAATGACAGTTCAAAAAAATCCGGGAACAGCGTTATTACTTCAAACTTCATGAGCCTGACAGACGGGGTGAGAGTTGACTCTCACTCTAACCGGCGATATTTTCTATCCGTTTCAAAATCGTGAATGTCCGGGCCGCTTATCTTTTATCACCGTCGATAAGACCGGGACCACTCACGATTACTTTCCGGTTGTCTGTATCAATGCTCCTTATATACTCTTTTGTGGCCGGGAACAGCATCTCGGCACCGGCTGGTGTTTTCACAAAATAAACATCGTTACCGGGGTACTGCTCAACGTTCACAATTTCTCCAACAAGTTCATCGCTGCCATCTTCAAAGACCTCGCAACCAATCAGGTCAAAAATGTAAAACATGTCTTCCGGCAGCTCAACAGCCTGGTCCCGGGGCACCGCCAGCAGACGGTTGGTCATGCGAGCAGCTTCTTCGGGACTATCTACACCTACAAATTTCAGTACCGGTCTTCCTGAAACAAAACCTGTTCTTGCAAGAGCCATCTCTTCCCATTCGCGCCGGTTCTGAACGAAGATTTTCTTGAGACCGTTGAACCGTTCCGGGAAATCAGTTTCGGGCGTAACCCAGATATCACCGTGGACACCCCGAAAGCGACCAAGTTTTCCAACTATGATAAGGTCTTCCGACGTCACTTAATCTTCAAGGATCTCCAAAACAGCACGCTTGCCCTGACGGGCGGCAGCGGCTGCCAAAAGAGTTCGGATCGACTTGGCGGTCTGGCCGGCTTTTCCAATGACCTTTCCCAGGTCACTTTGAGCCACTCGGAGTTCGTACACGGTGGTCCGAGTTCCCTCAACTTCGCGCACATCGATATCGTCCGGATTGTCCACCAGACGTGTTACGATCAGCTCGATGAATTCCTTCATGTCACAGACCCTTTCCGTTTTTGCCTTGCGATTGAATATCCGTAGCATATCAAACCAGGTTCAGTATCGGATTCCAGCAGCCTTATTCGGTCGCGTCTTCGCTCGGTTTCGCCTCTTCATGAGCCTCTGCCGCCGGTGCACTCTTGGCCTCAGCACTGGCTTCGGCAACCGGCGCCGCCTTAGCTTCGGCAACCGGTGCCGCCTTAGCTTCAGCCACGGCGGCCTTCTTCATCCGGCGTGTCTTTTTGGCACGTTCCTTGATCGTAGCTTTCAGCGCGATTTCGGATACATCTTCACCCTTCTTGGCCTTCAGGTACTTCTCAGTAAAACCGATCTGCGTCAGAAGGGATTTAACAGTATGCGATGGGACAGCGCCCTCATCGAGCCACTTGGTCAATTTGTCCTCAAAGACCGACACCTGCGCCGGTTTGGCGATCGGGTGGTAGGTACCGAGCCTTTCAAGGAAACGACCATCACGCGGGCTCCGAGAATCGGCAGCAACGATGCGATAGTG
>DAOUUR010000480.1 GCA_030668045.1 bacterium | reverse complement strand
TCCTGCATCGCCTCCAGAAGGGCCGACTGTACTTTGGCCGGGGCTCGGTTGATCTCATCGGCCAGAATAATATTGGCAAAAACTGGTCCTTTCTTGACCCGGAATTCCGCAGTCTGCGGATTGTAGATCATCGTACCAGTCAGGTCGGCAGGGAGCAGGTCAGGAGTGAACTGCAGGCGGCTGAATTTTGCCTGGATAGAATCAGACAGCGTTTTCACCGATAGGGTCTTGGCCAGACCCGGCACACCTTCAATCAGAATGTGCCCGTTTGCGAGAATGCCAATCAACAGTCTCTCGATCAAGTACTGCTGGCCGACAATGACCGAACTGAGCTGCTCGGTCAGCTTGATAACAAACGAAGATTCCTGTTCGACCTTCGCCTGAATTTGTTGAATGTCAGTATCCATTTATCCTCCACTTCATCTTTTTATTTCAACTTCTCAAAAAACTCTCTAATCTCTGATTCCAGCCGAGCCGTATCTCCGGGAGCAGACGCCACCGGTCGAAACTTATCGGCCTGAGCCTTAACCAACCAGCCAGCCACTTTCTCCTTCTGCGCCTCACCCAGATCGGTTCTACTCAGAGCTTCGGTGATCTCGCGGTCTGTGCCACCGGCGAGATCGACATTGCAACGCACCGAAAGAAACGTCGCCAGCAAATCGTAAAGACCGGACTGGAATCTTTTCAGATCACCACCGGAAACCTTGCGAAGATCGGTTAACTGCTCCAGAAAAGTTTCGGTCGGAGATTTTACAGTTTCCGCAGGCTGTTTGTTCCGAATTCGGGAGACGACAAATCCCCCAATCGACACCAACACAACAGCACCAACCAGATAGACCCACCAGCCGATTGGAGTCGGCAGCTCTTTTGGAACGGGGTTGCCAATGTTGACCGTCAGGGCCTCGGTAACCAGTTCGCCGGGGATGCTGTCCGGCCAGGTCGCATACGGAATAGTGACCGGGTCGATCCGTCCCACTCCGGAACCGGTGGGGACAAGGGTGTAGCGAAACTTTTTGGTCGTTATCAGATTTGGATCGGACCCTGTTGAACTGATACTTGAGGAAAACCGTTCGATTTTCAGTTTACTGAAATACGGATCGAGCGGTTTGTCAAAACGATACGCCGCCTGCGAACCATCCCACTGCAACTCAATCTCGAAAGCAACTTCTCCCTCGTAGGCTACCTCCGACCTGTCAATCGCCTGAGTAACAGAGATGCCCTCGGCGAATGTTGAGTTCGCCACCAACAGGCACGTAGTTATTAGCAAGAGATAAAGCAGCATCGGTTCGGTCGCAATCTTGAGATCATTTTTTGCTTTCAGACTTCGCATAGTTTACTTTATACCGATTTCATTCTCAGCGGTTTCAATCCGAGTTCAGCCAATTAGCAAGGCTATTACACCTGAGATCATGGAGAACTTAAGGGCGAGCGAGCCAATTTTCAACATTTTTTGAGTCGGATTACCCCAGATCAGAATTAGTAGCAGCAGCATCGGCAGATCGATGACATAGATAGTGATAATTTCGTAGCCGCGCCCAAACCAGCCGAGAAAGACCGGAACGTAGGTCAGCAGGATCAACACAAACAGCAGGCCCAAGGCGATCATCAGGGCCGACCTCACCCCAACGACCTGAGGCAGCGTACAGACACCAGCGGAGCTATCCGCCTCGATATCTTCAGCATCCTTGATGATTTCCCTTACGATATGCAGAAAAAGAGCAAAGACGGCAGGAATCAGAGGGCCTGGAAGTTCCCACGCCCAGGTGGTATGGATGGCCAGGCCGCCGGCCACGAAAGTCATGGCACCCAGTAGTGCAACGACAAAATTACCGACCAGCGGAATACGCTTGAGGTACAGATTGTAGGCGGTCAACAGGCCGCATGCGGCGATTACGATGAGCAAGACTTCGAGATTTACCACCACCGCAACCCCGATAGCAAGAGCGGTTGAGATAATTGCCAGCCAGACTGCGTATCGCACCGATAGCCCGCCACGAACAAGCACTCGATGTGCCTTGTTTACTCGATCAATCTCAACGTCAACCGCATCATTGATGGCGTTTCCGGCCGCACAAACCAGAAAAGCTGCCACCGACGCCAGAGTTGGAGTCAAATAGACCGGCTCCAGCCAGGTCATGTACGCCCCCAGCCAGACAGCAGCCATCGTCAGCAGGCAATTACCAATACGGATCAGGCGAAGAGTTTCCATTACAATAAGCATCGGTTGAGGATAGAGTTGAACAGCGCGGGCGTCAACTTTTATAAGTCGGAAGCTATATCAATTGAGAGGCGCGGCTCATCAAAACGAATATCGGGATTCCACGACAGCGACAGCTTGATCCGACGGTTACGATCCTGAAGCGTCAGACCAAATCCGTAACCGTATCGGAAAAATTCGTTGGTGCAAACGGATTCATCCAACC
>DAOUUR010000163.1 GCA_030668045.1 bacterium | reverse complement strand
GTGCGGTGATGTTGGATTCTGAAACCCGATCTACCCCAACTGCCGCATCAGGTCCCGTATTGTCGCCACGTGTTGGTCGTCGTGCTCGGCAGCACAAAAATTAGGCGCGGGTGCTTTTGTCAAAAATCTGTAACTAAAGAAGCCCTTGCCCTGACAGTTAGAATCGGACTGAGCAGAGCAGCAAGAAAGTTACTGTCTAAATTTCATATGAAAAGAATCCTCACAAAAAAAACGGCGTCTTTGAAGACGCCGTTTTTGATAGATACAAGAGTTTAGAAACCGCTTACAAAACCAACAATAACACGGTTTTCCTCATTTTTAATATCATACGTGTTTTCCATAATCAAACGAAGATTCGTTCGCAATACATATCCGATATGGCCAGACACAGTCTGATACATCGTTTGCTTACCCATAGAATCGCCAATATCCATCTCGATCTGATTATAAAGACCTACAAGATACCAGCGACTTTTATCTCCGTTCGGCCAAAAGATCAACTCCGCGAATCCACCACTGATTTCCACGTCATTTGCTGGAACGATATAAGCAAAATTGGGATTTTCATCGTTTCGCATCATATATTGAAGATTAAGTTCTAACTTATCAAATGAGAGCGTCATGTCGGGACCATAATAAGTAACATCGTTGGTTCTCATTGTGGTATCTGATAAGGGCGTATTGTATGATTCAGCCTCTTCTTTTCCGTAATACCCAAAGGCTCCAAATCTGATATTAGCGGTCAGGTCATAGCTGATACGACCGGCAAACGTTTTGTATTTATCATCATCGTAAGTACGATTCTCGTCAGCTTCCCCGATACCGTTTCCGTTCAGAATTTCAAAGATCAGGTCGGGACCATTCTCTATGCCGTACGTCACCATAACACCTCGATCATAAGTGAGATCGATTCTTGTATCACCGTAACTTTGCTTATAGATCATGTAGTCTTCATAAGTAAGACGAAGTTCTCTTTTAAATAGCGGATCACATACCTGAAATTGTCCAACATAAACATCAAGGTCCTGATCGAACAGATTATTGTACATTATGAAAGCGTCCTCAATCCCAGCAACTTCACCTCTCTCACTTAGGAAGAAGTAAAAATAGTAGGCGAGGTTTTTACCCAGTGTACCCCCGGACAGTATTTTCAAATTGTACGGAGCAGTGAAGTCGATATTTTTATCGGTTTCACTATGGTACTTTATAAAACCGTCAAAACGGGCGCCGAGCGGAAATGATCTCATCAGCTCAAGATTGTCATCGCCGTCTTTCATGGTAAAGCGAGGAGCTTCCTGATTTTCAAGTTCAAAACCATTGCCTGCGAATTCATCCCCAAACGCTTTCAACCGAGGAATCGGAGCATGACAGGTAGTGCATGACATGCTGTATTTTCTGGCAAAAGCGGGAATCGCGTTCGCTGGATAAGCGGCCAGAAGAATAACCACAAAAAGAAATGTGGTGACTAATGTTATTCTTTTAGAATGTCTTTGACTGGTCATAGTTCCTCCTATGGCAGGACTTCAAGATAGGTTGAGTGATTGTTTACTTCCATAATCGCGGATTCTTCCTCGGGAACACCAAGAAAATCAGCAACTGGTTTGACAAGAAGCTGATAATTGAGAGTTGCCGTGATTTTCATCTGTCCCGGTTCCACATCATCAGGTAATTCAAAAGAAAACGTTTCCAGCTTTGTTTCGCGAGGCCCTATACGGTAATCGACACCGAATGATTTTGTGTACCACTGCTGGATAGTCATTCTTCCTTGAGGATCAAAATAAGGCATCCGGAAAATACGGTTTCCGATCGGGATTCCATCACGTTGAACGCCCTTGAAATCAGGATCGTCCAGAGCTATACCCATATCCTGATAAGCTAAAACATCAGAGCCAATAGTATATTCTTCCCCTTCGAATCCCTTTTTATCAACAGGTAGATGGTAAGCCTTGCCGGCAGCATCAGTTGCCTCAACATGAAGCCACAGAATGCGATCTTCAACCGAACCGGTAGGAAATTTGTGCCCTGTTTTCTGGTTAAAGAGTGCGACTGTAAACTTAACTGCTTCCCCCGGTTCAGCTTCGTTGACATCGGGATGAATGCGAAGTTCTACCACGCCTCTTACTTTACCCGGATCATGTGCGCCATGGAATAGATGCTGGCGCGCGTCTTCGTACTCTGGTCCCATCGACGCTGTAACGGACTTGGCGTTGGTCATGTGACAATCATGACAGCGAACACCCTCGGCGGCGTATGGTCCTTCTTTCCATTCGAGATGAGTGGACTTTACCCACATCCCATACGAATCTTTTTCATTATGGCAGATACCGCAAAAATCTGCGCTGGCCAGGAAGTCGGACTTAAAAGTTTCGTGAGCGGGTGATTCCGGGTTTTCACGAGGTCCATGCTTGGTATCACCGGGATCCACAACATAATTGAAATTAAAAGGTAATTCACCATCATAGCCTGTGATAGTGTGACAGAAATCACAGTGAACCCCTTCGTTCGCACGAGAGTTTTCCTCGGGGCGAGGCGGGGGAACATCACCGACTAACAAAGACATGGGTGCATGACACCCGTTACATCCCTCTTTGACCTCGGCAACAATTTCGTCTTTCTCGGCATGTGGAATAGCCAACTTGAAATACTCGATTTCATCCCAATGATGAGTGTACGACTGCGACATCATGGATTGCTTCCACTGCTGATAAATATCAACGTGACAGGAGCTGCCGCAATAATCCGGTTTTTCCCATTCACCATATTTATGTTTGGCCGCGTTCGCGTTTTCCCCGGCGCTAACGGGTAATACGGCTACTAAAGCGACACAAAAAAACGCAAGCAATGAAAAACAAACTGTGCTTGATTTTAGATAGGCGTTAATAATTCTGGGGAATAACACGTGAGCATCCTTTCTCATTCAAGATAGTAATTTTATTGTTTTGTCTCCGACAAAAAAATTAGTGAGTGACTACTTGCATGTCAATAGTTTTCTATTGAAAGCAGACAACATGGAGCGTGTTTATAAATTTTTCTTACGCAAATCCTGACGAAACAATCGGCGCAACCAATATCTCTACCAGCACTCTTCTAGTGCGGTGATGATGGATTCTGAGGCCCTATCTACCCCAACTGCTGCATCAGGTCCCGTATTGTAGCCACGTGTTGGTCATCATGCTCGGCGGCAAAATACGCCATATCGCACAATCGCATCGGAACGTCCAACCGCGGATGCTGCACGACCCGGGCAACCACCTCATCATCTACCGATTCCAACCGCTCCACAAAACCAGCCCGCACCTCTCGAAACTTCGCCAGCACTTCGGCAAGCTCCAGCGCGTTATAGTCCGCATCGTAGGTGCGACGATTGGACATATCGGCAGCACGAAGAGTCTCCACGCCCTCTACAAAATCGTCTATGCGACCGTCGTGAAGTCCTTCAACCTGTATCAAATGCCCAACATGTTCCTGAATTGACCAGCCGTCCCTCACAGAGTTCGTCGCAACCTCTTTTGGAATCGCACCGACCATCTGCTCCAGTCGTACCGGCGTGCCTCGCAGTCGTTCGAGAATACACGGATACAACCCAACCGGAAAATTGAATTCAAACTTACGATCAATCCATCGTGTAAGAGTTATCATTTGGCAAACCTCTCCAACATCTCGCTACTACCGTCTATATATAAACCTTGCCTCGACCCAAACCCACACTTTTATTGACTCAGCAAAGACACATGGAGTAACCCATCGCCTCATGAACTGGTTTGACAACTTCTGGGCCGAAGCTGTAGAGATCGCCTGGGGACTGCCGTTGGCGGTTCTTCTGATCGCTGCCGGTTTATACTTCACATTCGCATGCCGCTTCCTTCCGTTCCGCGGACTAAGACATGCCATCGACATCCTCCGCGGCAAGTTCGACAACCCCGATGATCCGGGCGAGATCAGCCATTTCCAGGCGTTATCATCGGCCCTGTCGGCTACCATCGGGATGGGCAACATATCGGGCGTCGCGGTAGCAATCGCATTAGGTGGACCGGGGGCAATATTCTGGATGTGGCTGGCCGGGCTGGTCGGCATGGCCACTAAGTTTTTCACCTGCACCCTCGCTGTCCTTTATCGCAAGAAGGACGAGGACGGTATCGATCAAGGCGGCCCGATGTATTTCCTTGAGGTCGGCCTCGGCAAAGCGTTCAAACCGCTCGCTATCATCTTTGCGATCTGCGGCATGATAGGATGTCTGGCGATGTTCCAAATCAACCAGCTTTCAGGTTTGTTGCATGCCGATTACGGCATCAGTCGCATCGGCACCGGATTGGTAGGAATGGTTCTGGTCGGGGTTGTCATCGTCGGTGGCATCGTGCGAGTCGGACAGGTCGCATCGAAAGTCGTTCCCGCGATGTTTCTCCTCTACGTCGGCGCGGCATTGTATATCGTCCTGACCAACCTGTCGCTCGTACCCGATATCGTGGTATCAATCTTCTCAGCAGCGTTCGGCGGCGAGGCGATTGTCGGTGGTGGGACCGGGCTGGCGGTTCGTCAGATCATGATTACCGGCGTCAAACGCGCCGCATTTTCCAACGAAGCCGGCATCGGCACCGCTCCGATGGCTCATGGCGCGGCCAAGACAAAAGAACCGATCCGCGAAGGTCTGATCGCCATGCTCGGACCATTTTTCGACACACACATTGTGTGTACCTTGACGGGCCTGGTCATTTTGATAAGCGGTGTCGCCGCCGAATCGGACGGCGTCCTGATGACGGCCAATGCATTTGATACAATGATCCCCATGACCGGCCGGTATATTCTAACGCTGGTTATAATTATGTTCTCGGTTTCAACAATGATTTCCTACTCGTACTACAGTCTCAAATGCGCCAAATACCTTTTCGGAAAACGGATCGGGCAGCAATATGTCTGGGTGTATCTGATCTCGTTACCGCTGGCGGCGATCTGGAGTCAGGACACGGTACTGAATGTGATCGACACCAACTTCGCGATCATGGCCGTCCCGACCCTGGTCGGCTCGCTACTATTGTCCGGGAGAGTAGTCCGCGCCCTGAAAGACTATTACCAACGCATGGGGTTGTAGGGTTAAGCTGCTACCAGCCACCATTGGTGGTGTGAAGAATCGTACCGGTCCAACCGCCGGTCCATACGGTTCTTGAGTCAACCGCAGATAGGCAGTGCATGGTGGCCGAAGTGTGAGTCTGTTGTCGCGTCCAAGTCTCACCACCATTAGTAGTGCCCAACACCAGACCTTTATCTCCGACAATCCAACCGGTAAGGTTATCTGTAAACGCGACAGAAAAAAACACCGAAGCAGGAGGCGATTCAAGGTCTGATTGAAATTCCCAGTTAATCCCGCCGTCATGAGTAACAAGGATCGTACGGAAGCCGACCGCCCAGCCTTGAAGTGTATCAATGAAGAAAACCCCCTCCAGATAGGCGTCCGTTGGTGTTTCCTGAATTTCCCATGAGTCGCCGCCGTTGTTAGTGTGAACAATAATTCCGTCGTCTCCTACCGCCCAACCATAATCCGAGCCGACGAAGCAGATACTGTGTAGTCGTGCATGAATCCCTGATCCGTTCTCAGCCCAACTCTGCCCACCGTCAACAGTCTTCATTATGTAAGGTATGCCAACAGCCCACCCGACCAGGTCATCAACGAATATGATATCATAAACTCGCGATTGGATCGTTTCGTGAACGCGCGTCCAGGTCATACCTCCGTCGGTTGTCTTGTCCAGATTTCCCCCGGCGCCACTTGCCCAGCCATTCTGGTCGTCGAGGAAATAGAGAGACCAGCCTCCGACTCCTTCGGATTGCACCCAGTTTACGCCGCCATTGCCGGTATGGAAGACTCCTCCAAAACCGGTCGCCCAACCTCGGTTGGCATCAACAAACTGAATATCGAACACCGGGTCTCGATTGCCACTTATGATTTCTTCCCAATTGGCGCCACCATCATATGATGTCAGGATTGTTCCTGATGATCCAACCGCGCAGCCAATTCGCGAGTGCGAAAAGGTGATAGAGTAGAGACTCCAACCAACAGAGCATACCAAGT
>DAOUUR010000528.1 GCA_030668045.1 bacterium | reverse complement strand
TTTTGATCCTCAGATTCGCGCCGTTCGTTTTCCAGCACGACTTCGGCGTTCTTTTTCAGACCGTCAAGTTTTGGCCGCACCAGTGATGTCCCGGCGGCAAGGTCGAGAAACTCCTGCTGACTCTTGATTTTCAGAATCTCGCGAGCATCCAGAAACTCCCCCACGCCGTGCTCTGATCCAAACTCGACCCGACCGCTCAATTGCGACCGCTTCAGATTATGTGGGCACACTTCCTGACAGATATCACAGCCAAAAATCAGGCGACCGATTTTCCGGTCAAGCAGGTCATCGCGCTCGGCGGGGTTTTCAACTGTCAGGTAAGAAATACACCGCGCCGCCTCAATCACCCCTCCCGGCAGGATAGCATCGGTGGGGCAGGAATCGACACAGAGCGTACAGTTGCCACAAATGCCATGGTCAATCGCGTCGGGATCGTCGCGGTCCAGTTCGGCTGTGGTCAGGATTACGGCCAGAAAAAGCCAAGAGCCAAAATCTCGGTTGATCAGGAGCGCATTTTTACCGATGTACCCCAGACCGGCTTTCACAGCATAGGCGCGCTCCAGCACAGCACCATGGTCAACGTACGCCAGGAACTTATGATCTTCACTGGCGGGAACATGTTCCTCAGAGGGAACCTGTTCCTCAGAGGGAACCTGTTCCTCCAGTTTGGTGATCAATTGCTTGCTCATCGCAGCGATCACCTTGTGGTAGTCCCGTCCCCGAGCATACCGAGAAACTCTGCCGTGACCGGACGGAATGGACTCGCTGTTCGGCTGGTAGTAATTGAGGCCAAGCATTATGACCGAGCGAACTCCCGGCAGCAGTTCATTGGGGTCAGAGCGGCGGTCGAGGCTCCGCACCAGCCAATCCATCTCAGCGTGGTGCCCGGATTCCAGCCAGCCTGAAAACCGCGCGACTGCATCACCAATTGGCTCTGGGCCGGTGATCCCACAGAGATCAAATCCTGCCTCCCTTGCCAGCCTCCTGGTCAGATCAGCAGTCAGCACCAAATTTCTCTCTGTTTTTTTGCCGATATGTAGTTGTTTTCCACAACAGTAAATAATCGGTCAGAGAATTTGACAAGTCTCATAAGTAATAGTAAATTACCGGGACTTTGTCGGTTGGACAAGGTCAGATTTGGTGTTATTATTACGCCTGTTATTGTGAAAGATTTCTCAAGCTAAATACGATTGTCTATCGTATCTGTCCACGCCTGAGTATCTTCCACGATTCGACCAAGGTCGAATGATCGGCCCCGGTTTTGGAGGAATAAAATGAGCGCAGGAAATTACCTGCTGGTTAGATTTGATGATCGGTCGAAATTAGCGCCGGCGGCGGAAGCTATTGATGAGATCAAAGCTGTTAGCCATTGGGACGCTGTTGAAGGGTACTACAGTTTTGTCGTGCAGACTAACGACGATATCACGGCGGAAGCGATTGAGAAACTTGATGGCTTCGCGGAATTGGCTCGCTGTAAGGCTCTCTCTAAGGGAGCGGAGAAAGAGATCGACCCAGAAAATGTCGGTTGTTATGTGTTTGCTGAAATTGATGATGGCAAGACCGACGATGTATGCAAAACTCTTGGCGCAAACCAGCAGGTTACTCGTTGCGTCTCGTGCAAAGGTGACTACCAGCTTGTTGCTGTTGTCGCCGGGGAGAATTTCGATGATGTCGATCTCGTCGTAGAGGCAGACATCAGACAACTGGACGGTGTCTTGCGAATGAAGCAGGGCCGAATCATCTATCTGGATAGAATGTAGGAGAAGGTTGATGACCAATCCGACCGACGAAAAATTGAAGTCGTTCAATGTTGACCTCTGGAAACACAAAGGTCAGGCCGGGGCATTGATCCCGCTGCTACAATCGGCTCAGGACACTTACGGATACGTTTCCCAAAAAGCGATGGATTACATCAGTCACGTCACCGGTGTTCCAACCGCCGAAATTTATGGCGTCGTTACGTTCTATGCTCAGTTCCGGACAAAACCGCTCGGCAAGTATGTCATCAAGATTTGTAACGGCACGGCCTGCCATGTCAATGGCGCCAAGGGTATCGCTGATACAATTATCGACGAGTTGAAGATCAACTACGATGAAACCAGCGAGGACTGCAACTTCTCGCTGCTGTCGGTCGCCTGTATCGGTTGTTGTT
>DAOUUR010000608.1 GCA_030668045.1 bacterium | reverse complement strand
TATAATATAACCCCGACGATCAGCCGTGTCAATCGCTCATTGGGTATCCCACCAACAGGTGGATCTACCTCGAGTCATGCCCACCCGCTGGTGCGTACAAGTCGCTACATCATCCATCAGAAACGTGTTCTCAGGACTGCCGCAGCTCAGGACTGTCCCGCCCAGCCATAACGATTCGTCGTGTAACCCCCCGTGTTGTAACATCTTGCGGGGCCGACTCAATTATCAAAAGAGTCGCTATCGGACGATAAACCTCTTGCCTAATTTTCCGATTTCAGTATATTGGTGGGCTAAATTATGCCAGGTCCACTGGACCATACTGTTTGGGCACAACAAGTTGCCTGATGATTAACGATTGGAGCGGGTTCGCCCGTGTTTGAACAACTGTCGGACAAATTAGAACTGGTCTTCAAAAAGCTTCGCGGTGCCGGGAAGTTGACGGAGAAAAATATCAAGGATGCTCTGCGCGAAGTGCGTCAGGTCCTTCTTGCCGCTGACGTCAACTACAAGGTCGCCCGTGATTTTATCAAGGCCGTTCAGGAAAAATCACTTGGCCAGGAGGTTCTGCAGTCAATCGAACCAGGCCAGCAGATTATTAAGTTTGTTCATGACGAACTGATCGCATTGCTCGGTGGCACCGCCGAACCGTTGGCTCCGATCGACAAATCACCCACGACATACATGGTGTGTGGACTGCAGGGTTCCGGCAAGACGACGCTGGTTGCCAAACTTGGCCTGATGGCGAAGCGTAAGAACAAAAAGGCGTTGCTGGTAGCGGCCGATATCTACCGACCTGCGGCGGTCAAACAGCTCAAAGTGCTGGCCGATCAGATTGATGTCGAGCATTTCCATATTGATGGTGGCAAGCCGCAGGAAATTTGCAGGAAAGCGGTCAAGTACGCCGAGAAGAATTTTATTGATCTGGTCATTCTGGACACGGCCGGCCGGTTGCATGTCGATGATGAGATGATGACCGAACTGGAAGAAATCAAGTCGCTGACGAAACCGGATGAGATACTGCTGGTGGCTGATGCGATGACCGGTCAGGACGCTGTAAATGTGGCGCGCGAGTTTCATGACCGGCTGGCTGTCACCGGTGTCGTTCTCTCCAAGCTTGATGGCGACGCGAGGGGTGGGGCGGCGTTGTCGATCCGTCAGGTGACCGGCTGCCCGATCAAGATGGCTTCGGTTGGCGAGAAGGTAGGCGATCTCGAACCGTTCCATCCCGACAGGCTGGCTTCGCGTATCCTCGGTATGGGCGATGTGATTACGCTGGTGGAGAAAGTCGGAGAGGCGATCGATACAGAAAAAGCTGAGAAGATGCAGGAGAAATTCCTCAAGGCGCAGTTTGACTTTGAGGATTTCCTTGATCAAATGACTCAGCTTAAGAAAATGGGGCCGCTGGATTCGCTGATGGGAATGATTCCCGGAGCGGGGAAGGCGCTGAAGGGGCTTAAGGTCGACGAACAACAGATGGAGCGGATGGTGGCGATCATCAAGTCGATGACGGCTCAGGAACGTCGGCAACCGCAGATCATCAATGGTTCCCGTAAGCGTCGGATTGCGCAGGGGTCGGGCAATTCTGTTCAGTCGGTCAACCAACTGCTCAAGCAGTTTTTAGCTATGCAAAAGATGATAGGAAATATGAGTAAGCGCGGTTTCAAG
>DAOUUR010000017.1 GCA_030668045.1 bacterium | reverse complement strand
TTTTCAATATACTTACGGTACTCGTTGAGCGTCGTGGCACCGATACACCGAAGCTCACCTCTGGCCAGCGATGGCTTGAAAATGTTGGAGGCATCAAGCGACCCCTCGGCACCACCGGCACCAACGATTGTATGCAGCTCGTCGATGAAAATAATGACATCCTCAGCGCTGATGATCTCGTTCATAACTGATTTGAGCCGTTCCTCAAACTGTCCGCGGTATTTTGTTCCCGCCACCAGTGAGGCCATGTCGAGAGTAACGACCCGCTTGTTCTCAAGCGTCTGCGGCACCTTGTTCTCGACAATTCGCTGTGCCAGCCCTTCGGCGATAGCAGTCTTACCTACCCCCGGTTCGCCGATCAATACGGGGTTGTTCTTCTTGCGACGGGACAGTATCTGAGCAACACGTTCGATTTCATCGACACGACCGATAATTGGGTCAAGTTCCCCTCGACGGGCCATCTCGGTAAGGTCACGACCAAAATGGTCGAGGGCTGGTGTCTTAGATTTTTTGCGTTTTTTCTTAAACGATGAAGGCCGACCGTTCTGGACATTCTTCAACTCTTCATAAACTTCTTTGTAGTCGATCTCGTAGCCGGAAAGAACCTGCGAAGCAACACCTTCCTCATCCTTCAGCAGAGCCAGCAGAATGTGCTCGGTATCAATATCTTTCGATTTGAGAGCACGCGCTTCCTGACCTGAGACTTCAAGAGTCTTATTCGCTCTGGCCGTCAGCGGAAGCTGTCCCATCGTCATCGTCCCGCCGGATGGCTGGACAACTTCTTCAACGGACGCTCTCAAATCGGTAGGTTCCAGACCGAGATTTGCCAGCACCTCGATAGCCCGACCGTCGCCGAGCCGAATCAGACCCAGCAGGAGATGTTCTGTACCGATGTAGTCGTGCTTGAGGCGTGATGCTTCATCGCGGGCATATTCAATAGCTTTGCGTGCGCTTTCGGTAAACATCTCGTTCATCGCAAGTTGTCCTTCCGTATATTCAATGGAACGTTACATCTCCACCTTAAGTTAGGCATTCTGGGCCAAACAATTATTTCTCGCACCCTCTCAATTTCTCACGTACCATCTGGGCGCGAACAAAATCCCGCCGATTGTGGTCCATCTCCGAACCATAGAACTTCTGGAGATGAGCCGGTTGCGAGACCAGCAGAATTTCATTTATATGAGCTATGTCAATAAAGTCTATCACTTTCATAGCGTGACCAAGCCTCAAGGCAGACAGCAAGTTCATAACCTCCTCCGATGTCAACACCCGCGCATTCTTGAGAATACCATAGGCGCGCCAAATTTTGTCTTCAATCATATCGGCCGCTTCATCGACCAACCGCTGACGAGCCGCCGCTTCGGCATCGATGATACTCCTTGTCATACGACTGATCTGATTGATGATGTCGTCCTCAGAAAGTCCCAGCGTATTCTGGTTTGAAACCTGAAAGAGATTACCGAGCACATCGGTACCCTCGCCATAGAATCCACGAACAGCTAGACCAGAACGGCTGATATTGTTGATAACTCGTTCAATCTCTTTTGTCAGGACGAGACCCGGCAGATGTATCAGCACCGACGCCCGCATACCTGTACCGGCATTGGTGGGACAGGCGGTGAGATACCCAAAATCGGGATCATAGTCATACTCAAGGTAGCGACCAACATCCTGGTCATACTTGGCGGCCAGTTCGTACGCTCCTTTGGGGTCAAGTCCTGGAGCCAGCGCCTGAGTGCGGAGATGGTCCTCTTCGTTGACCATAATCGAAACGCGTTCGAACTGATCGATATGAACCGCTTTGTGTTGTTCGCCATTGAGAAAAGTCGGCGAGATCAAGTGTCGTTCAACCAGAAAGCTGCGGTCGAGTTCATTGATATCATTAGCTTTGTAATAGTCACCTTCAGCCAGCAGGGAAGAACGCGCCATGGTTGAATCAAAGTAATCAACGATACGTTTTCTCGTATCGGAGTTGGCCGAGGTTGGGTATTTACACCCGGCAATGTTGCGAGCCAGGCGGACGCGGGTAGATAGAACCACCAACGCCTCTTCGCCTTCACCCGAGAGCCAGGCGGCCGGATTCTTTACCATTTTCTCAAACATAGCTCACCTGTATCTGCGCCCTATTCATTTTCAACCACCATGGTCTCTTTGAGCGCCTTGAGCTTATCCCTGAGTTCAGCGGCCCGTTCAAAATCTTCAGATTCAATCGCCTTTTTCAGTTCGTCGTCGAGCCGTTCTTCCTCTCGAACCGGCACCGGCATTATGTCGCTTGACTCCGATGTCGCCGGGATGGGAATGCGTCCACGGTGCAACGACGCTCCATGAATTTTCCGCATGATCGGTTCGAGGCGGGGACGGAACGCTTTGTAGCAATCGCCGCAACCAAATCGACCCTGATGGGTGAACTCATCGAACGATAAACCACAACCGGGGCATTCCAGCGTTTCTTCGCGTTCTGTACCCGGCGAACCGGGTGAGACGGCGGCCATGCTTGAGAGAATCTCAGCCAGCGGGAACGGCATGTTCTCAAGCGGCGAGTGGAACCCTCGGGCGGCGGCGCATTCCTTGCACAACGAGAGCGATGTTTTCTCGTTGTTGATTATCTGGGTGAGGTGAACTTGCGCCTCTCTCTTTTTACAATCCTGGCAAAGCATCTAAACAGCACCTGCTATTATGAGTCACTCGTCTATCTTTCCATCGGTCATGCGGAACCACCGGTGACATCTCTCGGCCAGTTCCTCGTTGTGCGTGGCTATCAGAAAAGTCGTCTTGTTCTCGGCATTGAGTTGGAATAGGAGATCGTGGAGGCGGCGTCCGGTCTCAGTATCGAGATTACCAGACGGCTCGTCAGCCAGAACAATCTGAGGATCATTCACTAAAGCGCGAGCAACTGCCACACGCTGTTGTTCACCTCCCGAAAGCTGTCTGGGAAGGTGCCCTGCTCTATCTCTTAAACCAACATAGTCCAACAGTTGTTCCCCTCTTGCCTTTGCTTCGGATTTCTCCCGACCAGCAACTAACATCGGGATCATCACATTCTCCAGGGCGTTGAAATCGCCAAGCAGATAGTGAAACTGAAACACAAAACCAACTCGTTCGTTGCGAAACCGGGCCAACGTTCTTTCGTTCTGACCCGAAAGGCTCTGCCCGGAGATTTTCACTTCGCCCCGGGTCGGATTATCCAGTCCACCCAGAATATGTAGAAGCGTCGATTTGCCTACCCCGGACGGCCCGGTAACCACAGCCACTTCACCTTTTTTCAACTCCAGCGAGACTCCTTTGAGGACCGGAAGCAACGCTTTGGGCGTCTCAAACTCCCGGTGAATATCGGTGGCGAGCAATATGCTTTTCTCACTATCCATCGGTGCCTGCTATCCTATAGTCCTGATCCAGTCACGCCTATACCGTTATTTTCGTCCAAAATCGCGTCCGGTTTAGCCGGATCGCTCCGTTTCCCTATGTTTCTTGCCTCTGTACCGTGTATCTTACTGCCTCAGGACATCAATTACAGCCAGCCTTGAAGCCTGCACGGCCGGGTACAACGCAGCCAGAAAGCAGATAACAAAAGTAACCAAGCCGGCTCCAAGAAAGTCAAGCAAATGTACTTCGATAGGCAGATAGCTGATAAAATATATCTCCGCCGGTAGTGCCACTAATTCAAAGCGGTTTTGCAGATAAGCCGCCAGCAGAGCCAACACCCACCCGAAAACCACCCCGCCAGTGGCAATGGTAAGTCCCTTGAATACAAATATCTTTCCGATCGAATACGGAACCGCACCGATCGTCTTTAGGATACCTATTTCCGACCGCTTTTCCATCGTCACAATTACAAGGTTGGAGACAATCGAAAAAGCCGCCACAATCACAATCAGAATAAACCCCAGAAAAAGTATATACTTCTCGATCTTGATCCACGAAAAAAGATTCTTATGAAGAATGTTCCACGGGACAACATCGTAACGATAGTCAAGCATCGAATCGATCACCGGTGTCATTTCTTCGGCTCTATATATGTCATCCAACTTCAGGTGTAACGTCGTGACAGCATCGCCGGTCTTGAACAACTCCTGAGCTTTCTGAAGCGATATGTATCCCATCGAAGCGTCAAATTCGTACATGCCGGTCTCGAAAATTCCAGAGATGTGAAATCTCGCCATCCGGGGACGAGCATGGCGTTTGAGGTCTTCCCCGCGCATCGAATAAAGCACGACCGACTGACCAACATAGACACCGAGTCGCTCGGCCACATGTTTACCGAGGATCATCCCGGTGGTAGTATCGGCCTCGCCTGTTTCATCGTCATGCTCAATGATCGGATCGAAGGCGTACTCCCCCAGTTTGATATCGCGGGCAAGGTTTGAGGTACGTTTTTCCATCTCCAGATCAATCCCTCGCACAATTATCCCATCACCACCAGTACTTGAAGAGATCGCCGCCTTGTAGTACACAAACGGTGAGGCCGCAACGACGCCCTCAATTGACTCAAGACTGTCAACCAGTGGCAGGTAATCTTCGATCAACCCCCCTCGGAAAGGGAATATTGAGATATGCGATGTCGTCCCCAGCAGGCGGGCACGGATTTCCGATTCGAAGCCGTTGTGCATCGACATGACAAAACAAACGACCGCCACCCCCAGAGTCACGCCGAGGATGGTTATCCAGGTAGAAACCGAGACAAAAAACCGTCCCGACTTAAGATACCTTCTAGCAATAAAAGTCTCATAACCCATTGGGATAGTATAGGATATTAGCCCTTATCAGCGCAATCTTTTTGATTGAGCTATTGGCCGTGAATGGTCGCCACTAGAATCCGCGAGTATACGATATTCCGAACAGAGGTAATGTCCCAAGCCAGTGCGATGTCCTCTTTAACGGTACACAGCCATCCCGATCGCAGACTGTCTCATAGTAGTAAGATCGGATATTCTTTCGTCCAAGTAGGTTGATGAGTTCTATGTACGCGGTAAGATGTCCGGAAAAGATACTGATATCTCGATTCACACGCAGATCCACACGACTGTAATTGCCGTAGCGAACAGCGCACATTCTTCTGAGTTGAGCCGAGTAGTCATCGGCACTATCGGCATACGGCCAACCCGTATGAAAGCGCCAGGAAACATTGATTTGCCATTTTTGGGTGGGGCGATAGTTCACGTCCAGGTAGATAGTATGCCGTTGATCGATCGGACTCGGTATTGTTTTGTCGTATCGTTCGGTATTGTCGTTGTGCAGATAGCTAACGACACTGACATCGTCTTGGATTTGGGCTAGAGCATAGCTCGCCCACAGAGTAATGCTGCGCCCCACATCCTTCTTCAAGAAAACTTCAAGGCCTCTTGATTCTGCACCGTCCCGATGCACGATCACTCGATCATACTCCATCTCTGGAAAAGCTTCAATAGAGCCTAAGAGATTTCGGAATCGGGGGCGCAGAGCCGAGTATTTCTTGACGTAACCTTCCGCTCGAAAAAGCAACCCGAATGGAAAATCGTGTTCCAGGCCAATGATCCAATGCTCGGCCCGCTCTGCAGAGTTGAAGCTGTTTTCACGGTCGCCAACCATAAGGCCGTCGATTCCCTGCGCCTGATAGAAATAGCCCCAGCCAGCCCGAATGGAAGTCCGGAGACCAGGACGACAAACAAAGTTGATTCGTGGCGAAAATGTCTCATCGTCGGAATAGGTCATACGATCATAACGTAGACCAAGTTCCACCGTCAACGGCTCGGCTATGCGAAAACGGCCCGCCAGATAGCCGCCCAATTGCACACCGCTGGGCTCCAATTGGGCCAGCACCGTGTCGATTCTAATAAGCCTGTGGCTGTCCCAATAGTATCGGTAGAGATGACCTTCGTAGTCATAGGTGGTCGCAAGGCCTCGAGTTTCAACGCCCAACTTGAGTACGCTTCGCTCCGACACTTCCCACTCCCAGTCGCTCTTGATAGCAGCCGTCCGGAAGGACTTGGTGTCAATCACGCGCCTCGAGATGTTGTAGGTGCCATCGTGATCTGTGCTGATCCGTCCGGATCGATCGTGCCCCACTTTACCCAAAGAGATCATAGTTCGCGCCATAAGCCGACCGCTGAATTCGGAATACAAGGTCAACCAGCCATATGTATTATCGAAGGAGGTAACCAATGTGTCGTACTCAGAGTAGTAGTCCTCTGAACCGGCAATTAACAGATTATCCCCGGCCCGAAGAAAATGGGCTGCAAGGACATGGCGCCCGCCGATCTGATGCTGTACCTTGGCAAACAAATCGTAGTATCTTGGGTCCAATTTGTCATCCCGCCCGTCCAGCTTCTGTATCAGATCCATATAGCCACGCTTGGCCGAAAAAAGCCACGATCCCCTGTTGTTGTTGAAGGTTCCCTCTGACATCACCCGAACATTCATGACACTTATGCCGAAAGAAAACCTCCTGCGGTTGATCGGCGGCCTGCGCGAACGGATGGAGAGAACGCCGCTCATGCGATCGCCATACTCGGCACCGAACCCGCCAGTTATCAACTCTATTCCATCGACCGCCGCCGCATCGATTATGGTCAATGCACCTCCCTCGATGTCCTTCAGGTGAAAGGGCTCATATAGCAGCAGGCCATCGAGAGTCACCAGCAGTTGCTCATACTCTCCGCCCCGCACATTGAAACGAGCGGAAAATTCGTTGGAGGTAATCCCCGGCAGGCGGTTGATCGCCCGGTAGAGGTCTTCCCCAAGTTGGGGAACAGTGGCAAGGTCTCTTCGGGTCATTATCTGCGAGGTGGTCGGGTCTGAGCCCATCACGGCATAACGACCCGGCACAACGGTCATCCCTTTCAGATCGATCGGTGCCTTCTTCAGCCGAATATCGAGGACGTGCGTATCGTTGTTCCGCACAGATACATCGTCCACCTGTCTTGTCTCATAGCCAATATGGCTGAACTGTAGTGAATAATCCCCGGCATCAAGTCGGTCAATCAAGTACCGACCTTCGGCATCCGCCTGAGTGCCACCGCTCCCGTTCACTGTGACTACGCTGGCCCCTGCAACCGACACACCAGTGACAGCATCAACGATCCTTCCTGAGATTCGCCCACCCGGTCCTTCTGAATGAGTCGAGCTGACAGCCAGGTGCCCATGCGCTGATCCAACGATCAGAATCCAAGTCAGAATCAAGATAAAGAAGCGCCCCGATTGCTGATGTCGGCAGGCAGAAAATGTCTGATAGCCCATATGTGTAGTATACGATCTGGGACATGATGGCGCAACGACTTTCCTCCGAACTCCTCTGACTCACCCACGTTGTTCCACTTTGGAACGATGCCGGGACTGTTTCACCGTCCGTCCGCTGATCAGTAGCGTTTTTGGGTCGTTCCTTCAAAGAATTCACGGCGTTAAGAGAAACTCTCAATCACCCGATCTATACTTACATTGACAAGAATCTGTCAAGCGGGTTGACCCCATGACCACAGGAAGCTGGCGCCAAGTGGCTGTGGGAGCAGCTTTGGTCTGAGAACTTTGATTGAAATGGTAAGATCACGATGAAAATTTTGGTAGTTGAAAGTGACTCGACCGAACGGCGATCAATAACATCGATACTGGAAAAGCACGGCCACGAAGTTATCGCTGTCGCTTCGGGAACAGAGGCCGTTGCGATCTTTAACAAGGAGAAGTGTGTCGATATTGTCATCACCGATATTGTGATGCCGGTGATGGATGGATTCTCGCTCCTTAGCTACCTCAAGGCCGATGCCATCCTGCGCACGATTCCGGTTATTATGTGCAGCGCCGCTCTTGATGCAAAGACGGTAACGAAAGGCGCTAACCTCGGAGCAGCCGACTATATAGCCAAGCCGGTTCACGCCGAAACACTAATGGCCAAAGTCACGAAAGCCGAGAAATCGGTACCCGGCCCAATACTGATAGTTGACGATGAAGAACTCCTGCGGTCGCTGCTTCGCCGAATTCTGGAAAGAGAAGGGTTCAGGGTCATCGTCGCTGAATCAGGAACTGAGGCCCTTGAAATGCTGGGGAATACCAGGGTCGGTCTCGTCATCTCCGATATTGTGATGCCAGAGATGAACGGCATACAGCTAATCGGGCATATCAAAAAGCGATTCCCTTCCCTGCCGGTGCTCCTGGTAACAGGACATGCCAGCGAATACTCCAAGCGGAACGCAGTCTCAGCCGGAGCTGACGGCTATATTAGTAAACCTTTTCATGGAACTGAAATCACCGAACGGGTGAGGGTCTTCCTAAGCGAGAGTAAGTAGCCCGGAAGGCCTTGACGGCTGGCCCTCAGCGGGTCAGCATACTTGCGATAATCACCAACAACTGAGCTATCAGAATCTTGCCTACCATTGCTATCGGATAAGTGGTGGCGTAGGCGACATACGTTTGGTCCGACTTTGACATCTCGTATGCCCGAGCCAGAGTTGCCGGTTGCGTCTGCATACCACTGGTAGCACCAATGGCTTCGACTACCGATGCTTTACCGTAATGACGCAGTAACAACAGAGTCAGGCCAGTCGTGACTGATGTCGTAATCAATCCGAGCACAAACAGTTGCCAGCCGTTACCGGAAAGCGCAGCAAAGAACTTCCCCCCGGCCATTACCCCAACTGCCGCCAGGAAGAAAAGCAGCCCGATATGCTGCAGAGCGTTGTTGGACTCCGATGGCAACGACCAAACCAGCGGTCCGGTGCGGCCAAGTTTACCCAGTATCAAACCGGCCACCAGTGGCCCGCCTGCAAAGCCCAGCGAGACAAAGGTGCCGCCGGGTATCGGTATCGGAATCATGCCAATCAGCACGCCCAGCGAGATGCCAAGAGTCAGGGCGGTGTAGTCCAGCTCGGAGATGCTTCGTTCGGAATCGCCAAAGAACTTGGCAACCTCGGAAGATTTATCCGACGGCATAACGACCCGCACCCGATCACCTACATGGATCACCGTGTTATAGTCGGGGATAATATCAACATCGGCTCGACGCAGACGTGTGATCTGGGCGTTGAATTTTCGATCGATCTCAAGCTGCTGGATGGTCTTGCCGGCCAGGTCCTTGCGAGAGACGAGAATCCGTCGCAACGATATCGGAGCGGGGGTTTCGTCAAGGTGCTTCTCTGAACGAGTTCCAAAGAACTCCTCGGCATTCTGGATATCTGTCTCGGAACCGGCCACACTGACAACATCACCCTCCTGCAGCACCGTGTACTTGGTGGCAACACTCACATTACCACCATGCTGGTGGCGGGAGATGATAACACCTGCTCGTTCCTGAATCCTGAGTTCACCGATAGCATGGCCTATCAGAGCCTTGTTGGTGATTTCAAAGTCGGCGGAAGAAAGATTGGTTTTCAGGTTGGCCTGAAACTCTGCATCTTTGCGTTCTTTTTCGCCTGCTTTTCGATAGCCCCAGGTAAAAATCTGGAACGCAAGCATACCGCCAATGATCCCGAACGGATAGGTCATTGAATAGCCAACAGCCGGATCTCGAACATCACCAATACCGGTGTTGGTAATCAACTCGGTGACCGCCGCAAGGGCCGGAGTGTTTGTCAGACCACCGCAGAAAACACCGGCGATCTGCCCCGGTTCCAGGGCCATCCACATGCCGACACCCAGGGTAGCGGTAGCGCCGATGCTGAGGGCGATTACCAAAGCGATATTGAACTTGAGGCCATGACTTCGCAGCGAAGCAAAAAACCCGGCTCCACTGGTCAAGCCAACAGTATAGACAAAAAGAATCAGACCGACCTGCATCACCTGATGAGCGATTGCAAACGGTTCGGCCCCACCGGGACGCCAACCTCCAAAAAAGAGGCCGGCAAAGAGCACTCCGGCAACACCAAGCTTAAATCCACGAATCCGTACCTGCCCCAGCAAGAAGCCGGTACCGATCACCAGAAAAAGTAGAAGCGGTTCACTCTGTGCGACTATCTGTCTGAATCCGTCCATACGCTATTCTTTCCTGCCACCCTAGGAAGTTCTTCTGTTGTGCCCTGCACAAAAGTCGACGCGGTTTAGAACGTGCCGACTTTTTTCCCGTGGTGTTGCTGGCGATCGGCTGATTGGTGCATCCGGTCGCCGATCCAACGCATCTTTCCAAGACTGAAACTGTCATCCAGGTCGGGATGATGCGGCATCAACCGAATCGAGTAGCCAAAGAGCCCGCTCTCGTCGCAGGCCACATATCATTCGTACTTGAAGAGGCCATCTTCTTCTGAACCGACACACTTCATCGGCTCGGTAGTGCCCTCCTGGATGTTCTGTTCATAGTCCAACGATCCGCTGTATATCTGTACGACGACATCATCCGGCCTGAGCGATCCCAGTCTGATGCTGGCCTGAACCTTCAGAGCCACGCCAACCTCAGCGCCGCTGCTTTCGATATGAGCGTCAGCGATCTCCACCTGGTTCCACACGGCCTCGACAGACTGCTTCCACTCCACCAGATCTCTGGCACGTTGGAAATTATTTGCCGAGAGTTTATCCCAGTTGTCGTGAGCTCTCATATAGAATCGTTCGGTGTATTCCTTTACCATTCGGTTGGTCGAAAAAACCGGACCGAGCTTCCTCATGGAACTTTTCATCATGGCAATCCAACCACGTGGAAGACTGTCGCCCACGCGACCATAGAACAACGGCACAACGTTGTTTTCCAAAACGTCATAGAGCGCTTTGCTCTCTACTTCGTCCTGATACTCCGCATTGTCGTAGTCCTCGCCGGCTCCAATAGCCCAACCAGTGTCACTTTCGTAACCTTCGCACCACCATCCATCGAGAATAGAGAGGTTAAGACCACCATTGGGGATAACCTTCATCCCGCTGGTACCGCTGGCTTCCATCGGCCGACGTGGAGTATTCATCCATATATCGACACCTTCCACCAGATACCGGGCCACATTGATATCATAGTTCTCTATGAACACAAAATGGCTGCGTATCTCTTCGCGGCGGGTGAAGTGGACCAGTTCCTTAATCAGTTTCTTGCCTTCGTCATCCTTTGGATGAGCCTTACCGGCAAAGACAAACTGAACCGGTCTCTCTGGATCGGTAAGTAACTTTTTCAGTCTGGCCTTGTCGCGCAGGAGGAGCGACGCACGTTTGTAGGTAGCAAATCTCCGGGCAAAACCGATAGTCAACGCCTCCGGATTTAGCACTTCGCGGGCAGCATCAATATCCCGAGCGCTTGCTCCGCGACGGTTCAACTGCGCCACCAGACGACGACGAGTAAAGGCGATTAAACGTTCGCGCCGACGTCCATGAACGCGCCAGAGTTCAATATCAGGAATTTTCTCGACGCGCTGCCAGATTGACTGGTCGGCTGGTTTCTTTATCCAGTCGGGACCGAGGTAGCGACGGAGCAGCTCTGTCATCTCAGGGGAAGTCCACGAACGAGTGTGAATTCCGTTGGTGACGTGACCGATTGGAATCTCATTTGTCGGCGTGTTGGGCCAGATTGAGGACCACATTTTGCGCGATACTTCACCATGCAATCGGCTCACACCATTGGCCGATGCTGTTGTACGTATAGCCAACATCGCCATGTTGAACGGCTCGGTATGGTCGCTCGGATTTTTCCGACCCAGGGCCATAACCTCTTGCAGGTCGACGTCGCAGCGATCCAGTAGTGGCCGCAAATATCTCTCCGCCATCTCGGGAACAAACTCATCAATTCCTGCCGGGACCGGAGTATGGGTAGTAAAGAAGGTGCCACTGCGGACGACTTCCATCGCCAGTTCGGTGCTGAGACCATCTTTTGTTTTGCGATGTCTCATCCTCTCCAGGGCCATGAACGCCGCGTGTCCTTCGTTCATGTGGCAAACATGGACATGGATATCGAGGGCGCGAAGAGCCAGCATTCCTCCTACTCCAAGGACCATTTCTTGCTGGATTCGGGTCTCGGCATCGCCGCCGTAGAGCTGATAAGTGATCTTGCGGTCTGCCGATTGATTTTGCGGAATGTTCGTGTCCAGTAGATAGAGCGGTATGCGACCGACTTGAGCGCGCCAGACCTGGGCGTATACGATACGGTCCGGGAATGGCACTTCGACAATCACCGGTTGTTCGTCTTTGTCAAGTTCGGACTGTATTGGCAGGTTGTAGAAGTCATTGTCGGCGTAGGCTTCCTGTTGCCAGCCATCACCATTGAGATACTGCTGGAAATACCCCTGCTGATAAAGCAACCCGACACCAACCAGAGGCAGCCCCAACTCGCTGGCCGATTTCAGATGATCACCCGCCAGAATCCCCAGACCGCCAGAATAGATCGGTAGACATTCGGTCAAACCGAACTCCATCGAAAAGTAGGCGATTCGGGGTATGTCTGATTTCCCAAACTTGGACTCAAACCAGGTTTTCCCTGAAATGTTTTCCTGCAGATGCTGGTGAACCTGCCTTAACTGATCCATAAAGCCGTCGTCTTCCACAGCCTGAGCCAGCCTCTCCTGCTTGATCATACCAAGCATCTTGACCGGATTATGACTGGTCGCATTCCAGAGATCACGATCAAGGCGGTGGAAGAGATCAATAGTGCGATGATTCCAACTCCAATGAAGGTTGTAGGCCAGTTCGTATAGTGGCGCCAGTTCATCGGGCAGAGTCGCTTTGACTCGAAAAGTATTGAAAGACTTGGGCATTCTCTTCTCCTTATTATCCTCAGAAAAGAGGGGACCCTCCCCCTCAGGAGATTTTCCCCTCTCTCATCACATGCACAACATTCAGCCTCAGGCTACAGGTACAGCACTTCTGGGACCGGCGGCGGCTACTTCTTCGGGACACTGGTCGGCGAACTCTTTGAAGTTTTCGACAAACAGTTTGGCCAGATGCTCCGCCTTTTTATCGTAGGCTTCTTTATCATCCCACGTGTTTTTCGGATTGAGGACTTCGTTCGGCACGCCCGGGCACTCAGTCGGCACCTGGACACCAAAGATCGGGTCCTGTTCGTAGCTAACATTGTCAAGTTTACCCTCGAGGGCAGCGTTGAGCATGGCACGGGTGTGGTTTATCTTCATCCTCTTGCCTACACCGTATGGCCCACCGCTCCAGCCGGTATTGACCAGCCAGCAGTTGACTTTGTGTGTCCGAATCTTCTCGGCCAGCAACTCAGCGTAACGCGAAGGATGCAGCACCATGAAAGGAGCACCAAAGCAAGCCGAAAAAGTCGCTTCCGGCTCGGTAACGCCAGCTTCGGTACCGGCTACTTTGGCGGTATACCCGGAGATAAAGTGGTACATCGCCTGCTCCGGAGTCAGCTTGGAAATCGGGGGCAGAACACCAAAAGCGTCAGCGGTCAACATAACGACGTTGCGCGGATGTCCGGCTTTTCCCTCTTTCAGAATGTTCGGAATATGACGCAGCGGATATGCGGCGCGGGTGTTTTCCGTCAGAGCATCATCATCAAGATCAAGACGACGCGTGATTGGATCGAATCCAACATTCTCAAGAATCGTTCCGAACCGACGGGTAGTGGCATAGATTTCGGGTTCTGATTTCGGGTCGAGCTTGATGATCTTTGCATAGCAGCCACCCTCAAAATTGAAGACACCATCGGCGCTCCAACCATGCTCGTCATCACCGATCAGTTGGCGCTTAGGATCGGCCGACAGAGTTGTCTTGCCTGTGCCGGAAAGGCCAAAAAACAGAGCCACATCATCACCTTCGCCCACGTTAGCGCTGCAGTGCATCGAGAGCACGTTTGTCTGAGGCAACAGGTAATTCAGTACCGTAAAGACTGATTTCTTGATTTCGCCGGCATACTGGGTACCGCCTATCAGAACCATCTTGCGGCTCAGATTGAGAAGAATGAAAGCTTCCGAATTGGTGCCGTCGATCTCAGGAATAGCGTGGAAATTCGGAACATGCAAAACTGTAAATTGCGGCACATGCTTCTCAAGCTCTTCCCAACGAGCCTGGATAAGCATCGTCCGCGCAAAAAGGCTGTGCCAGGCGGTCTCGGTGACTACGCGTACCGGCAGACGGTAACGGTCATCATGACCGGCGTAACAATCCTGAATATACAGGGATCGACCCTGCAGATAGGCCTCAAGCCTCCGAAACATCATGTCAAAATTCTGCTGCTTGAATGCCTTGTTGACCTTGCCCCACCATACCAGGTCCTTGGAGCCATCTTCTTCGACAATAAACTTATCTTTTGCCGCGCGACCGGTGTGCAACCCAGTCCGGACAACAAGCGGTCCGAGGTGACCCATCATCCCTTCGCCATTGCGGATGACTTCT
>DAOUUR010000386.1 GCA_030668045.1 bacterium | reverse complement strand
GGGGCACAAGGTACGACTGAAAACGTTAATCTGAACTTTGTGGTCACAGCCTCCGATGTTGACGGTACAACGCCGACTCTAACGGCAACTAATCTGCCGGGTACGGCGACCTTTGTTGATAACGACAACGGTACCGGAACATTTGACTGGACCCCGAGCTTCACCGATGCTGGTCCATATAGTGTGACCTTTACAGCCTCCGATGGCATCCTCACCGATGATGAGATAGTTGTTGTCACTGTTGTCGAATCGAATCGCGCCCCGGTGTCTGATGCCGGATTTGACCAGTTTAGCGTACCGGTTGGCGCTCTCGTGACTCTCGACGGTACCGGTTCGTTGGACCCGGATGGTGATCCAATCAACTACAGTTGGGTGCAGATCGGCGGAACTGCGATTGTTCTCTCCAGTGACGTTGATTCGTTGCCGACATTTGTGCCGAATTTGCCCGATACGTATGTATTTGAGCTGACGGTCGATGATGGCAGCCTTTTCTCCGGCGTGACCACAGTTTCGATTGAAGCTATCAACGCCGCCCCGCCTCTGGCAGTCAGTGACCTCGCGATCCTGATAGTAAGCGACGCCATCCAGCTTGACTGGTCGGCGATTACGTTTGATACCGATGGAGTTCCGACGACAATTGACTACTATGTTATTCATCGTGGAACATCGGCATACTTCTCGCTGAGCCCCACTGACTCAATCGGCGGAACCGACCCTCTTACCCTGACTTTCACCGACTCCGATATTGACGGCGCCAATGTTGTTGGCGATACAGCGGTGCAGTACTTCTACGCCATTGAGGCTGTTGATATCTACGGCAACCGCTCATCGGTCTCCAATCGGGTGGGCGAATATGACTACGGAATTATTACCACGCCGACAACCCAGTACAACCTGGTTGGTATTCCGTTTGAGAACACAGGTATTATCGACGCCGACGGCTTGATCAATGCCATTGGCGTATCCAATGTTCTGACGGTCAACAATTTCGTTCCGTCCTCGCAGAGTTTTGAATCGCGCTTTGCCGCCGGGTTTGGTCCGAATTTCGCAGTTGTACCGGGTTCCGTCTATCAGGTCAATGCTGCTACAGCAACGGTGCTGTCGGTGGCGGGCAATGTCCCGGCACCGGGTTCGATAACCTATTCGGTGATCACTACGGCAACGACCAGTTTCAACTTCTTTATGATACCGTTTGAACTTGAGAGCAATTTTGCAGTAGCCCAGGACGTGATCGACTTCATTCCGGGCGTCTTGAATACACTTAACAACTTTATATCTGTCTCGCAGAGCTATGAAGCGTGGTTCAGCGCCGGATTCGGTGCGAACTTTACGATAAAAGCCGGGAAGCCATATCAAGCAAATGTGGCTATCGATGGAGTGTTTCCCGGACCATAACAAGGATTTATGATGATGAGATGTGTTGATGTGGACATAAATGGAGGTGCCATAGTGCAGTTTAAGAAACCATTCGTAAGGATGTTATATAGTCTGGGATTGTCCCTCGTACTGATACTGGCGTTGTCGCTCCCCGCCTATGCGCAGGGTTCGATATCCGGTACCGTGCAGAATTCTGATCTCTCCGTTCCCGCTAATGGAGAAGTTTCTTTTGTCGGTTTCCTTGACAATACCGACGAGGAGATCAGGATTGAATCCTGCACCGGTGCTGGCTATGACCTCGGTTACTGGTACGACGATTTCCAGAACTATTTGACCGAAGCCCCAGGCAATCCGTACGTCTATTATTTCTACAATAGCGTCAATACCGAGACGTACCAGCTATCCGGATTGGTTCCGAGCAGCTCGTTTGAGCTGGAGAATATCGGGCTGACGGCGACTGTCTGGCCCTCGCAGCCAACGGGTTTGAATGCTGTGGCGGTTTCTTCAACCAGCATGGTGATTGGCTGGAACACCAGCGCCGGTCTGACTTATCATGTCTATCGTCGTATGGCTGTCTCCAACGGATCGTTCTTTCGAATCGATAATTCGGCTGGACTGCTGACCGATGTCGGCGTGGTCGACAGCTTCTATATTGATAACACTGTTGATGGCGTCAGCTCATATGATTATCTGATCATCGCAGAGGATGGCAGCGGCAACTACTCGCCCCATTCGGTTGTACTGACGGCTAACTCGGCCTCAGTCACCGCTCCCGTTATCGCCTCCATAAACCCCGGCAACGGTCCGGCTGTGGGCGGCACTCCGGTAGATATTTTCGGCTCCGGATTTGATATCAGTGGTGTCAATCCGGTTGTTGGATCGTTCTCGCTGACATCGATAACACCAGTCTCGCCGTTCCACATCAGCGGCGTAACACAATCCGGCACGGTCGGTCTCACCGATGTCTCAGTGACCAACCTTTCCTCCGGTCTGATTTCCAATATTCTGATCGGCGGTTTCACCTACGATGCCAACGGCGCTCCGGTTCTGGCACCTATCGCAGCGCAACAGGTAACGGAGGGTATGCTGCTTTCCTTTGGTATCTCAGCCTCCGATCCCGAAGCCGGTATCCCTGTCCTGACAAGCTCCGTTCTTCCCGGTCTGGCGACATTTACCGACAACCTTAACGGCACCGGATCTCTGGCGTGGACCCCGACTTATCTTGAGGCAGGCGTCTACAACGCTACATTCTATGCTACCGATGATATCGATGCACTACTTGTTGACTCGATTGCTGTAGCCATAACGGTTCTTGAAGCAGGTAACCAGTTACCAGTCCTCAATCCGGTGGGCGCTCAGATAGTTGCCGAAAACGGCAACCTCAATATCATCATTGCGGCCTCTGACGCGGAAGGCGTTTTCCCTACTTTCAGCGCTCAGAACATTCCGGCCAACGCTACCTTCGTTGATAATCTCAACGGCACCGGAACATTTGATTTCAACCCGGACTTCACGCAGGAAGGTATCTATAGTGTAACATTTGAGGCTACCGACGATTCACTGTCGATGGTTTCAGAAATCGTCCAGATTCAGGTTACCGGCACCAACCAGTTACCGGTGCTGGCCGCTATCGGTCCTCAAGGAACTATTGAGAATGTAAGCCTGAACTTTGTGATCTCGGCTTCCGACGCTGATAGCGATATC
>DAOUUR010000517.1 GCA_030668045.1 bacterium | reverse complement strand
GTCTTGACGATATTGATCGTGTTTCGGATAGTAAGTTGTTGGTTGATATCATAGTACTGAGAGTATGCTATACTTGTGGTCGGTGTCAGGTTGAACCGCAGGCTGAAATTGATGAAACTCCGCTTCCTCCATGACGCATCCCGGCCGGACTCACTATAGCTGTAGGTAGCCGAGAGATTCCAGCCGGTCTGCCTCACTGTTGGAGCTGCTCTTGCCGCGGTCGGCGGGAGGCTATCGACACCGGGCTGCACAACTGAAGTTGGCTCCTCAAAGATGAAGTGCTTGCCTCCAAGCGACAGCCGCGCGTTAAAGCTGAAGTTCTCCAAATACGGGCTCCAGAAATCGACCTCATCACTACCCGGACGATAGAAAGAATGCGACAACCGTCCATTGAAACTGAGTCGTCCAAATTGTCCCGATTGATAGGTAGTTGATAATCCTGAATATGGTCGCGTTTCGTTCTCAAGGTTGTAGCTGAAGCTCGAAGTGATCGACAACAATTGAAGATTCTCTTCACTCTCCTCTTCCTGTACCTTGGCCTGGTATGACTGATTGAGAGAAAATGAAAGCCTCGAACTCTTGGCGCTCCCCGGTCCACCGCCGGCAAAACTTCGGATTGCCGGATGGCGGTCTATCTCCGGCGACCAAGCGTAGGTTACTGAAGGTGTAAGCACTTGCCGCAGTCCAGTGAGCCCGGCGACGTTTGGATAGATGGTTCCGTAGAGCGTTGTGTTGGCGGTGACACCTGCGCTGTAGGAGTAGGCCCGATAGGTAGTGGAAGCGTCAATACCACTGACCTCTGACTGGTCGGTCGAGTATATCTTATACCAGGACTCCGAATAACTAAAGCGAGGGATAATATTTGCAAAATGGCTCAACTTCATGGCGGGCAGGTTGAGGCTTGGATTATGGTCGATCCGCGCATACTTCTTCCGTGTCCGCCATGTGACAGTCGTGGTGTCCTCGCCGGAGACGATTACCGAGTCCAGCGTCTCTCGAGACGAATAATTGCGAAGCCGTGGAGAATACCGGAAGGTAATACGATGAAACCAGCTTTGCTGCAGTTTCCCATCGGCATCACGACTGCCGTTTCCGAACGGCCAGATCGTCGGCAAAGACAGCGCCATTGTGGGAAGATCATCGATTCTCGACTCCTGATCAAGATTGACGGTATGCGTAAGGTTACCACTGAGCGATATATTCTTGCCGAACTTCTTGGAGAAAGAAGCCTGCGATTTGATCAGCCGGTCAAGACGATCATTACTATTGAGAGAGTAGTCACTATAATATGTCTTGTCCGAAACAAAACGACCGTTGGCCCTGATGTTGAAAGATGGCGAGACGGTATGGTTGTACGCGCTGTTGATCACCCAGCGATTACGTTTCGATTCGGTCGAAGTTATGTAATCATAATTTGTGTCGCGAAGATAACTACCGGCGAGATACCCGTTCAGCACATATCTCTTATTGAAATTGACTCGACTGTTGAACGTCAGGTTCTGGCTTTCCTCGAAGTAATCGAACGAACCCTTCCAGTCCCAGAACTCCGATGCCGCCCAGTAGTATCCGACATCACGAATATACCGTTCGCCCTTCTGGAATTTTCCGAATGTGAATGGCAGGAATCCCGAGTGACGTCCCGACTTGAGGGGGAAGATGTAATAAGGTAATGCCAGAATCGGAATTCGTTCTATATAGAAAACTACCGGCTTGGCGATCAGCTTCTCCCCCTCGATCAATTTCATGTTCGAAGAATGAAAATGGAAATGCGGCTCTTCGGCATCGCAGGTCGTGTACCGACCGTCACAAACATAGAAAATATCTTCCTGTTCGCGGAACAACTTCTCACCGTAGTAACGACCTTTTTCGTAGTCGGACTTGGACTGAACGATGCGACCTTTTTCAGTCTCTACCGAATAGAGCAGGTAGTTTCCAAAAACTTCGTCACCGCCGTCACGAAGCACCACCGGAATCTCGCCCGGTTGAAACTGCTCGGAATACTCATCTACTGTGGCACTGGTGTCTGAAGTTGAGTCAACTGATGCCGAGAACGCTTCAATCAGCCCCTTCTCGGTATCAAAAAGAATCAGGTGAGCATCGAGTGAGACAGACCTGTCGGTGACATGCGCCGCCTCATTAAGCGTGATCACCGAATCACGAAGGCTGTATTCAATATATTCGCCCTGGTACTCAATCGTATCCCCTGGAAGCAGCGTCTCTTCATCG